>JAZKZU010000028.1:0-5421 GCA_045612825.1 Eubacteriales bacterium | reverse complement strand
GTCCTCACCCATGACGGTGGAGGAGTTTATGCAGGGCTTGACCGAGTATGTCAAGCAAACCCATGAAAACTTCACGGTGAGCGAATTTACCGAAGAGGATATCGAGGAAGCCAAGAAACTGCAGGCCGAGAAGTACAGCCGTTGGGATTGGAACTTTGGGGAAAATCCCAGCTACGCCTTCCGCAAGGCGGCCAAGTTCCCCGCAGGCCTGATCGAAGTGCAGATGAACATTTCGCAGGAAGTGATTCACAACGTGAGAATTACGGGCGACTTCTTTGCCTTTGGCGAAATCAGCGAACTGGAGCAGGAACTGTGCGGCGTGCCCCACCGTCCCGATGCCATTGCGCTGGCCATTCGCGACCTGCCCCTGAAAAAATATATCGGCGGCATTACGGCCGAGCAATTGATCGATACGATGTTCTAAAATGACGGAATATTCGGAGGAAGTATGAATAAGATAGGGTTCGATAACGAGAAATATCTGAAATTGCAATCGGAAAACATCAAGAACCGCATTGCCGATTTCGGTGGTAAATTATATCTGGAGTTCGGCGGAAAACTGTTTGATGATTTCCATGCCGCGCGGGTACTGCCCGGCTTTGCGCCCGACAGTAAGGTGCAGATGTTACTGGAACTGAAAGAAATGGCCGAACTGGTCATCGTCCTCAACGCCAACGACATCGAGAAGAACAAGGTGCGCGGTGATCTGGGCATCACCTACGATCTGGACGTTTTGCGCCTGATCGATGCCTTCCGAGGCCTTGGTCTGTATGTCGGCTCGGTGGTGCTCACCCAGTACGGCGGCGACAACCGTGCCGCCGATGCCTTTGCCAACCGTCTGGACTCGCTGGGAGTAAAGGTTTACCGTCATTATAATATCCCCGGCTACCCCTACGAGATTCCTCTCATCGTTTCGGAAGAGGGCTATGGTAAGAATCAGTATATCGAAACCTCCCGCCCCCTCGTTGTCATTACCGCCCCCGGCCCCGGCTCGGGCAAAATGGCCACCTGCCTGTCCCAGTTGTATCATGACCATAAGCGTGGCATTCAGGCCGGCTATGCCAAGTTTGAAACCTTCCCCATTTGGAATATCCCCCTCAAACACCCCGTCAACGTGGCTTATGAAGCGGCCACAGCCGATCTGAATGACGTCAATATGATCGACCCCTTCCATCTCGAAACCTACGGCGAAACTACCGTCAACTATAACCGAGACGTCGAGGTTTTCCCCCTGCTGAAAGCAACCTTTGAGGAGATCTACGGCAAATCCCCCTATAATTCTCCTACCGATATGGGCGTAAACATGGCGGGCAACTGCATCTTTGATGATGAGGCCGTCTGCGCCGCCGCCAATCAGGAAATTTTGCGTCGGTACTATGCCGCCCTGTGCAACCTGCGCAAGGGAAGCGGAAGCCCCGAAGAAGTAAATAAGATCGACCTGCTGGTCAAACAGTCGGGACTGAGCGCTGAGGACCGCCCCGTCGTTGCCGCCGCCAAGGCCAAGGCCGAGGCCAGCGGCGCCCCCGCCGCCGCCATCGAATTGCCCGACGGCACGATCGTTACCGGCAAAACGTCATCCCTGCTCGGCCCCGTAGCCGCCATGTTGCTCAATGCCCTAAAGGTGTTGGCCAACTTGCCCGACCCTGTTTTGCTCTTAGCCCCCGCTACCATTGAGCCGTTGCAGAAATTAAAGACCGACTATCTCGGCAACCACAACCCCCGCCTGCACCCCGAGGAGGTGCTGGTCGCCCTCTCGATTTGCGCCGCCACCAACCCCATGGCACAGGTCGCTCTGTCCTGTGTGCATGACCTGCGTGGCTGTGAAATGCACTCCAGCGTCATTCTCAACCAAACCGACGCCGCCGTGCTGCGCAAATTGGGCATCAACCTCACCTGCGAGCCGGTCTACCAAACCAAAAAGCTATACCACGGCTAAAAATAATAACAATTACTGTTTTAGCGCAGATTCAAGAAAAATCCCGCCCTGTTTTGGGGGCGGGGATATTTTTTGCAAAAATGCAAAATGAGAAAAACGGAGCAAAATGGAGCAAATCGGCGAAAAACGGAGCATCACTATCCTAATTTAATTTTTTAAGAAAAAGTGCTTGACAAGTGATTGACGCAAAGGTATAATACAAAGGCTAAGAAAAAAAAGAGGGGAGAAGTCCCCAAATAATAGGAGGAAAAACATGAGCACTTTCATGGCTAACGCTCAGACGATCGAGCGTAAATGGTATGTGATCGACGCTGCTGATAAGTCCATGGGCCGCGTGGCTGCTGAAGCTGCCGCTCTGCTTCGTGGTAAGCACAAGGTTGATTTCACCCCGCATGTCGATTGCGGCGATTTCGTTATCATCATCAATTCCGACAAGATGGTTCTCACCGGCAACAAGATCAATGCCAAGATGTACCGTCACTACAGTGGCTATCCCGGCGGCCTTAAGGAGATCAAGTACTCCACGCTGATGGCCAATAATTCCCCGTTTGCTATCTCTACCGCCGTTAAGGGTATGCTCCCGCATAACTCCATCGGCCGCAGCGCTGCTAAGCGTCTGTTCGTTTACAAGAACGAAGAGCATAAGCATCAGGCCCAGAAACCCGAAGTTTGGGAAATGAAATAAGGAGGGATAGAGAATGTACGAATCGAAGAAAGAGTATTTCTACGGCACCGGCCGCAGAAAGCAGTCCGTTGCTTGCGTAAGACTTTATCCCGGTACCGGCGCCGTTACCATTAACGGTCGCGATATGGATGATTACTTTGGGATCGATACCCTCAAGTATATCGTTCGTCAGCCTCTGGAGCTGACCCAGAACACCGGCAAGTTCGACGTTGTTTGCAAAGTCGTCGGCGGCGGTATCTCCGGTCAGGCTGGCGCGATCCGTCATGGTATCGCCCGTGCTCTGCTGCTGGTAGACGAGCAGAACCGTCCCCTTCTCAAGAAGGCTGGTTTCCTGACTCGTGACCCCAGAATGAAGGAGAGAAAGAAGTACGGCTTAAAGGCTGCTCGTCGCGCTCCTCAGTTCAGCAAGAGATAACCTCTCAACAACAAACCCCGAAACCATTACGGTTTCGGGGTTTTCTTATATAGGAAAGCATAGAACAAAACCAGTCCGGCGCTCAGCAGAATCCCGCCAACAATGTCCGATAACCAGTGCACGCCACAGATCAGCCGCCCAATCACCATAAATCCGATAAAGCCAAGAGCGGTAAGTTCCGTCGCCAAGCGTAACCCTCGTTTTTTGATGCGGGTATGAGCCTGCAAAAGTGCCGTCGGCATCACGCACAACACCAAAAGTGTGGTCGAGGACGGATAGGACGCCTCCAAAAATCCCTCTATCAGAATTGGACGCCGATTGATTACCACCACTTCAAA
This sequence comes from Eubacteriales bacterium, assembly GCA_045612825.1. Lineage (GTDB taxonomy): Bacteria > Bacillota > Clostridia > Oscillospirales > UMGS1783 > CAKSHC01. Next base: position 2,047 of record JAZKZU010000028.1, on the reverse strand, counting down.
AAGCATATACAGGAAAAAGGTAATTACATAGAATCCCCCCAGTAATATAATGTCAAAATCAACCTTTCGTATATCCCTGCGGCTGATCCATTGCACCATGCCCAAAATAGCAAAACCAACAGTAACACCAATCGGAACCAGCCCCAGCCAATCGGTTATGACGTAGAGATCCATGTGTACCCCCGTCAGCCGATGGAAAAAGCCGTTAACAGTTGCAAACCCAACCGCCGATCCGTTTGGTCCAATGGCTTGTACGTCCACAACCCCAACCAGCGCCGTCCACAGAATAAAGACGCTAAGACAACTCAGAGAAATCCATAATAATTTTTTCATGTTTCACCCTTCCTTTCTGCTTTTATCATAAAGGAAGAGAAAACCGTGCGCAAGAAACGCACGGTTACATTCACGACACCTTTCGTGTCATAAGCAAAAACACCTTAATTAACAGGAAGACAAACAGGAACACCGCCGCATAAGGGTGCAGGCAGAGCATAAAAAGAAGAACGCCCAGCGCCGTCAGCACTACCGACCCCGCCCGCTTTACCGAACCCCAAAACCGACAGGAAGACGTCTGCAAACAAAGCGTCAAAATGCCCCATAATACCGTAACGGCAACCAGCACCAGGAAACCCATCCGCAGATAGGGTGAAAGACCTGTCAGGTCCAGCAACGAAACCTCTTGAATTATCGATTGCCCCCGCTGAGCAAAAAGGGGAAGAAACAGGAGAAGCAACGCCCCCATATCCAAAAGCCCGAACACCACGTCCTGTGAACGTTCACTGTGCCGCCGATGATCCTCTTCGGCAAGACAAAGCAGTTGATTCGCCGACAACAGGTCGTCCACCGTGACCGAGAATAGAGCGGCGAGCCGCCGTAACGATTCAATGTTCGGATAGCCCCGCCCCGACTCCCACTTGGACACGGCGGTGCGGGATACGTAAAGGGCTTGGGCAAGATCTTCCTGCGTCATCCCTTTTTTCTTGCGTAGCTCCTGCAGTTTTTCGCAAAATTCCATGACGAAACCCTTTCTGTCATTGATATCTTCAGTATAACACATAAGAAACAAGGAATCAACGCCCCTCTTTTTTATGTTTTTTTCAAAAAAATGTTGTGGAATGGTCGCCGGAGTGGTATAATAAAACATAAATTTCTTTACAAAGGAAGCGATGGAAATGCAAACAAATATTCGTCCTGAGTCAATGGCTCGTATTACCACCAAAGAACTTGCGGATGTCTTCATTGCCGAACAGGTAGCCGAAATCCGCGCGCAGGTCGGCGACAAGAAGGTGTTGCTGGCGTTGTCGGGCGGGGTAGACTCCTCGGTTGTTGCGGCACTGCTGATTAAAGCAATTGGTAAGCAGTTGGTCTGCGTTCACGTCAACCACGGCTTGATGCGCAAGGGCGAGAGTGAACAGGTCATTGAGGTGTTCGGAAAGGAACTGGACGCCAACCTGATTTATGTCGATGCAACCGATCGTTTTCTCGATCTGCTGGCAGGCGTGGCTGAACCTGAGAAAAAGCGTAAGATCATCGGCAGCGAATTTATCAAGGTGTTTGATGAAGAAGCATCGAAGCTGGAAGGCATCTCTTTCTTGGCTCAAGGTACCATCTATCCCGATATTCTGGAAAGCGACGGCGTAAAGGCTCACCACAACGTCGGCGGTCTGCCCGAAGATATGCAGTTTGAACTGGTCGAGCCGGTGAAACTGCTCTATAAGGACGAGGTCCGTGTCGTAGGCGAGGCGCTGGGTCTGCCCCACGCCATGGTCTACCGTCAGCCCTTCCCCGGTCCCGGCTTGGGCGTCCGTTGCTTAGGCGCTATTACCCGTGACCGTCTGCACGCCCTGCGTGAAGCCGACGCCATTTTGCGTGAGGAGTTTGACAAGAGCGGTCTGGCGGAAAAGGTTTGGCAGTATTTCATCGCCGTCCCCGATATCAAGAGTGTTGGTGTTAAAGATGAAAGCCGTTACGAAGGCTGGCCCGCTATCATCCGCGCAGTTAACACCAAGGATGCTATGACTGCTACCATCGAGGAAATCCAAGTCGG
>JAZKZU010000027.1:0-3765 GCA_045612825.1 Eubacteriales bacterium | reverse complement strand
GATCGAAACCTGGGACTATGCTGACCTGAAGGAAATGGTAGATATGGATGCCGTTATGGCCTTCCGCAAGAACGCCCTCAATCCGGAGCGTCCTGTTCTGCGCGGTACGGCTCAGAACCCCGACATCTACTTCCAGGCCCGTGAGGCTTGCAACAAGTACTATGATGCTCTGCCCGCTATCGTGGAAGAGTACATGGCTAAGGTCAATACCAAGACCGGCAAGGACTATCAGCTGTCCAACTACTACGGTGCTCCCGATGCTGAAACCGTTATCGTAGCCATGGGCTCGGTCAACGACACCATCGAAGAGACCATCGATTACCTTGTATCCAAGGGCGAGAAGGTCGGCCTGATCAAGGTTCGCCTCTACCGTCCGTTTGCTACCGAGAAGTTCCTGGCTGCTATCCCTGCCACCGCTAAGCGTCTGGCTGTTCTGGACCGCACCAAGGAAGCCGGTGCTATGGGTGAGCCTCTGTATCTGGATGTTTTCACCGCTGTGGCACAGGCCGGTATGAAGGTTGACGTAGTCGGCGGCCGTTACGGTCTGGGTTCGAAGGACACCACCCCCGGCGACATTATTGCCGTGTATCGCAATGCTCAGTCTACTGAGCCCAAGCGTTACTTCACTCTGTCCATCAACGATGACGTGACCAACCTGTCCCTGACCACTACCGAGAATCCCGAGACCGCTCCTGCCGGCACCGGTGCCTGCAAGTTCTGGGGTCTGGGCTCTGACGGTACGGTTGGTGCGAACAAGAACTCGATCAAGATCATCGGTGACCATACCGAGCAGTACGCTCAGGCTTACTTCTCCTATGACTCGAAGAAGTCGGGCGGCGTTACCGTTTCCCACTTGCGTTTCGGTAAGAACCCCATCAAGTCCACCTATTTCGTAAATAAGGCTGACTTTGTGGCTTGCCATAACGCTTCTTATGTAGACAAGTACGACATTACCGAGGATCTCAAAGAGGGCGCTTCCTTCCTGCTCAACTGCGCATGGACGCTCGAGGAACTGGAGGACAAGCTCCCTGCCAAGTTCAAGAGAGATCTGGCTACCAAGAAGGTTAACTTCTACACCATCGACGGGGTGAAGATTGCCCGTGAGTTGGGTCTGGGCAACCGTATCAACATGGTTCTGCAGGCCGCCTTCTTCAACATTGCCAACATCATCCCCATTGAGGATGCGGTTAAGTACATGAAGGATGCCGTGGTTAAGACCTACGGTCACAAGGGCGAGGATATTGTTAACATGAACCATGCCGCTATCGACCGTGGCGTTTCTGCCGCCGTGAAGATCGACGTTCCCGCCGCTTGGGCTGATGCCAAGGACGACGAGAAGGCTGTTGTGAAGACCGGCGCTCTCAACGGTTATGTTGACAACATTCTCGTTCCCATCAATGCTCAGCAGGGTGACAAGCTCCCCGTTTCCACCTTCGTGGATGCTGCTGACGGTACCTTCCCGCAGGGTTCTGCCGCTTACGAGAAGCGCGGCATTGCCGTGTTCGTTCCTCAGTGGATCGCTTCCAACTGTATTCAGTGTAACCAGTGCTCGCTGGTCTGCCCGCATGCCGTTATCCGTCCGGTTGTTATGACCGAGGAAGAAGCCGCTAACGCTCCTGCCGGCACCGAGCTGATCAAGATGAACGGCAAGGGTTGCGAAAACTACAAGTACGGTATCACCGTTTCTCAGCTTGACTGTACCGGTTGCGGCGTTTGCGCCAATGCTTGCTTGGCCAAGGAGAAGGCTCTGGTTATGAAGCCGCTTTCCGAGGAAGTGCATAAGCAGGATCAGTTCAGCTACAACGTAGAAAAGGTTGCTCCCAAGACTGAACTTTATTCCAACACGCCGAAGGGCACCCAGTTCAACCAGCCGCTGCTCGAGTTCTCGGGCGCTTGCGCCGGCTGCGGTGAGACTCCGTATGCCAAGCTGGTAACTCAGATGTTCGGCGATCGTATGTATATCGCCAACGCTACCGGCTGCTCCTCCATCTGGGGCGGTTCGGCTCCCTCTACTCCGTACACCACCAACCACAGAGGCTTCGGTCCTGCTTGGGCCAACTCTCTGTTCGAGGATAACGCTGAGTACGGTTACGGTATGTATCTGGGTGGCACTCAGATCCGTGAGCGCCTGCTCGGTTATGTTAACGAAATCGAAGCCAATCCTTGCAACGATACCGTTGCCGCCGCTATTGCTGAGTACAAGGCCACCTATGACAAGGGCGCCGAGAACCGTGTAGCGACTGACAAGCTGATCGCCGCTCTCGAAAATTGCACCTGCTGCAAGAACAAGGAGCTGGTTGACAAGATTCTGGCTGAGAAGGAATATCTGGCCAAGAAGAGCTTCTGGATCTTCGGTGGCGACGGCTGGGCTTATGATATCGGCTTCGGCGGTCTGGACCACGTACTGGCTCAGAACAAGGACGTCAACATCTTCGTCTTTGATACCGAGGTATATTCCAACACCGGCGGTCAGTCCTCCAAGGCTACCCCGACCGGCGCTGTAGCTCAGTTCGCCGCTTCCGGTAAGGAAACCAAGAAGAAGAGCCTGGCTGAGATCGCTATGTCCTACGGCTACGTCTATACCGCACAGATCTGCATGGGTGACAACCCGGCTCAGTGCGTAAAGGCTTTGGCTGAGGCTGAGGCTTACAACGGCCCGTCCATCATCATTGCGTATGCTCCTTGTATCAACCACGGCATCAAGAAGGGCATGGGCTCCTCCATGCTCGAAGCCAAGGCTGCCGTAGCCGCCGGTTACTGGCATTCCTTCCGCTTCAATCCTGCCGCTAAGGCTGAGGGCAAGAATCCGTTCACTCTGGATTCGAAGGCTCCCACCGCTTCTTACAAGGACTTCCTCATGGGCGAGGTTCGTTACAACTCCCTCACCCGCTCCTTCCCGGATCGTGCTGCTGAACTGTTTGATACCGCAGAAGCCGCCGCTAAGGAACGCTATGAGCACCTCAAGAAGCTCGGCGACCTCTACAACGTAGAATAACTGAATCTTTCGTGAAGAACGGGACGGCTCTCTTGCCGTCCCGTTTATTTTATGCTATAATGAATCCATAAGGAGATGCTTATGGAACAAACGATACATTTATCTCAACACGACATTGATGAACTAATTGAAACCACCCGCCCCTTTGCCGAACTGATGATGCGCTACCGCTGCGCCATAAAAGAGGTGCAGACCAAGTTTGAGGTGTTGGATGAAGAATTCTCCATCCGCTATAACCGAAACCCCGTAGAGGCCATAAAAACACGCTTAAAATCCCCGCGCAGTATCTTCGGCAAGATGCAGAAGAATGATCTACCCATTACGGTGAAGAATATCCGTGATCACCTCTCGGATATTGCCGGCATCCGCATCATCTGCTCCTATCCCGAGGACATATATACGTTGTGTGATATGTTTCTGCGGCAGGACGATGTGAAACTGATTCGCAAGAAGGACTACATAGCCAATCCCAAGGAGAACGGCTACCGCAGTTTGCATTTAATTGTGGAAGTGCCCATATTCCTGACCGATGCCAAGGAATACGTGCGGGCGGAGGTGCAATTCCGCACCATTGCCATGGATTTCTGGGCATCGTTAGAGCATAAACTCAAATACAAAAAGGATATTCCCTATGCCGCTGAGGTGGCGGCAGAACTGAAAGACTGCGCCGAGCAGATCGCCTATTTAGACCGTCGCATGGAGGCCGTTCACCGTCACATCGAAGAATTACAAAAATAAAAAGACGCTTAGGAGTTGTACCCGTAAGGATA
>JAZKZU010000026.1:0-15632 GCA_045612825.1 Eubacteriales bacterium | reverse complement strand
GGTAAGGACGTTACCGTTGCCCTGCGTGAGCCCTCCCTTGGCCCTGTGTTCGGGGTGAAGGGCGGTGCGGCCGGCGGCGGCTATGCGCAGGTTGTTCCCATGGAAGATATCAACCTCCATTTTACCGGAGATTTCCACGCCATTGGCGCAGCCAACAATCTGCTGGCCGCTATGCTGGATAACCATATTCAGCAGGGAAATGCTCTTGGCATTGATGTGCGCAAAATCACATGGAAGCGTTGCGTGGATATGAACGACCGTCAGCTTCGTTTTATCGTCGATGGTATGGGCGGTAAGGTCAACGGTGTTCCCCGTGAGGATGGCTTTGATATTACTGTGGCCAGCGAGATTATGGCGGTCTTGTGCCTGTCCAACTCGATTACCGATCTGAAAGAGCGCCTCTCTCGCATCATTGTTGGCTATACCTATGACGACCAGCCCGTAACCTGCGGCCAGCTTAAGGCGGCAGGTGCTATGACTGCATTGCTTAAGGATGCCATAAAGCCCAATCTGGTGCAAACCTTGGAGGGTACTCCCGCCTTTGTGCATGGCGGCCCCTTTGCGAATATTGCCCATGGTTGCAACTCGGTCATGGCCACGAAATTGGCGCTTAAAATGGGCGATTATACCATTACCGAAGCCGGTTTCGGTGCTGATCTTGGCGCTGAAAAATTCTTGGATATCAAGTGCCGAATGGCGGGACTTGTTCCGGATGCCGTTGTGGTTGTGGCTACCGTTCGTGCCCTTAAAATGCACGGCGGCCTGCCGAAAACCGCACTCAATAATGAGGATATCGAGGCGTTGGAGAAGGGTGTTCCTAATCTGCTTCGTCATGTAGCCAATATCAAAAATGTATATCAGCTGCCTTGCGTAGTTGCTGTCAACCGTTTCCCGACCGATACCGATGCCGAAATCGATTTCATTATCGAAAAGTGTCGTCAATTAGGTGTCAATACGGTACTGTCGACCGTATGGGCCGATGGCGGTAAGGGCGGCGAGGCGCTGGCTCGTGAAGTCGTGCGCCTGTGTGATGAGGAAACCGGAAACTTTACCTTTGCCTATGAATACGACTGCACGCTTACCGAAAAGATTGAAGCGGTGGTGAAAAAGGTATACGGCGGCAAGGGGATTGTGATGGAGCCTGCGGCTAAAAAGCAGATCGCCCGTTTGGAAGAGCTGGGTTTTGGTGCTTGTCCGGTCTGCATGGCTAAGACGCAGTACAGTTTCTCCGATGATCCCACAAAACTGGGCGCTCCCGAAGACTTTACCGTAACCATTAAAAAGGTCAAGGTTTCTGCCGGCGCCGGCTTTGTCGTGGTGCTGACCGGTGATATCATGACCATGCCCGGTTTGCCGAAAGTTCCGGCAGCCGAACGCATTGACGTGGATGAAAACGGAAAAATTACAGGCTTATTCTAATGAAAAAGGCAGGATCTTGCGATCCTGCCTCTTTTATACTTCTTTCTGTTGTCGGTAGGTAAGAGGAGATATGCCCGTTTCCTTTTTGAATGCCCGTGAAAAGTATAACGGGTCTTCAAAACCAACTGACAAGGCAATCTCCTTTACAGATAATTTTGTATTGATGAGCAGGGCTTTGCTTCGGTCAATGCGCAATCCCTGCAAATAATCAAACGGAGAAATGTGAAACTGTCGGCAAAAATCCTTATACAGCCAACTTCTGCTGATGCCCACATGATTGGCCATATCGGTAACGGTAACGCCGTGCATATAATTGTTCTGCGCGTATTCTGCCGCCTTGATGGCGTAGATTTCGGGCGCGGAGGAATGGGCGTGCTTGGCCTGTTCAATCAGATAGGCTAACAGTAAATATACACGTCCGGTCATGCGTACCGTATCACAGTTGCGGCTGCCTCGACAATCATAAATTTCCCGAATCAGATCGGCCATGGTACCGTCATCCTTAAAATCCTGAACCGGATCCGCAGGGGAAAAGTCGGTCTGCGACAACATTAGTCCCGCTTCGGCGCCGTTAAATCCTACCCAATAGTATTCCCACGGGCTTTGTTCATCGGCGCTGTAGGATACCGTTTCATTGGGATAGGCGATAAAGGCCTGCCCGCCGTGCAACTCAAATTCCTTGCCGTTGGCGCAGAAAGTTCCTTTGCCGGAAGAAACAAAATGTATTAAATAGTGATCCCGAACACCGGGCCCCCAAGAATAGCCTGACGAGCATTGTTGCAGGCCGGTATTGCATACATATAGGGGTGTACTGCTCTGTTTGGATTTATAGGAGTATTTATATGTCGTCTTCATTGCCTCACCGCCTTTCTATGCATTATATAATATCTAAGATTAAAAAGTCAACAAAAATCCATGCGACAAACACGATGTGTACTTGCGCAGTTATAAGAAATCGGGTAAACTACAAATAAGAGGAGGTGCTTTTTATGAATCAAGCACAATGTTTAAGCGGTTTCGCCAAATCCTTTGGTGATGCTAATGGAGTACAGGTCTTTTTTGCGCCCGGTCGTGTCAATCTGATTGGAGAACATACCGATTACAACGGCGGCCATGTTTTTCCGTGTGCCCTTTCTATGGGTACTTATGTAGCCATTCGTAAACGTGCCGATCGCAAATTGCGCTTTTTCTCAGAGAATTTTACCGAGTCGGGAATCTATGAATTGTCCTTGGATTCGTTGGCTCCCCGCAGCAATCGTACATGGACGGCTTACCCCTGCGGTGTGATCTGGGCCATGGCTCAGGAAGGAAAGGAAATTCCCTTTGGCTTTGATATGTGGGTCTATGGCAATATTCCCAACGGTTCGGGTCTGTCCTCATCGGCCTCGCTTGAGGTGGTTACCGGCTATGCGTTGGGTAAGATTTTTGATATTCCCATGAGCAACGATTATATTGCAATCCTTGGCCAAAAGGCCGAGAACGGCTATGTCGGTATGAACTGCGGCATCATGGATCAGTTTGCCGTAGCCATGGGTAAAGAAGGTTGCGCGATCTATCTCAATACCGCTACGCTGGAGTATCAGTATGCGCCCCTGTCGCTGGACGGTTGCGATATTCTGATTATAGATACCCGCAAAAAGCGCGGATTAAAGGATTCAAAGTATAATGACCGTGTAAAGGAATGTGCGCAGGCATTAGAGATTTTGCGTCAGCATGGTGAGGCTGCCACCCTTTGCGAAGCTGCCGAGGAAACGCTTGAGGCGGCCAAGGCCGATATGCCTGAGGTGATCTATCGCCGTGCCCGTCACGCCATTACCGAGGATGGCCGCACCCAGCGTGCCGTAAAGGCATTGGAGAACAACGATCTTAAGGAATTCGGTCGTTTGATGAATGCCTCTCATGAGTCTTTGGAAAAGGACTATGAGGTTACCGGCAAGGAACTGGATAGTCTGGTTCATCATGCGTGGGAATGTGATGGCGTAATCGGTGCGCGTATGACGGGAGCCGGCTTTGGCGGGTGTGCCGTTGCCTTGGTTTCTTCCGATTGCACCGAAGCGGTGAAGAAGCATGTGGCCGAGATCTATAACAAGGAAACGGGTCTTACGGCGGCCTTCTATATTGCATCGGTCGGTAACGGCCCGATGGAGGTTGTGGACTAATGACCACAGCGCTGGATCGTCTGGTTGATTATGCGATTTCGCATGATCTGTTTGATGCAAGTGAGCGTACTTATCGCCTGAATTGCCTGTATGGTGCCTTTTGCCCCGATGGCGGGGTGCCTGATGTTGCCGATTGTCAAGAAAAGTCCATCCAAGGATTGTTGGATTTTCTTTGCGATGAGGCGGTTCGGTTGGGGAGAATTGTCGATACCCAAGGCAATCGGGATCGTTTTGATTCACTATTGATGGGATTGGTTGCCGAGAGTCCGGCCCATATTACACGCCGATTTTTTGATCTGTATGAGCAATCATCCAAAGCCGCTACCGATTGGTTTTACCGCTTTTCCCGTGATGTCAACTATATTCGTGCCGAGCGTGTCGCACGGGATGTGCGCTGGGATGCCCAAACCCAATACGGAACGTTGGAATTGAGTATCAATTTATCCAAACCCGAAAAAGATCCGAGAGATATTGCGGCGGCAGGGAAGACAGCTTCGGGCAATTATCCCGCCTGTGCGTTATGCGTGGAGAATGAGGGTTATGTCGGCAGTGCCACCCAGCAGGCCCGTCAAAACCTTCGGATTATCCCCATTACGGTTCAGGATGAAGCGTGGGGACTGCAGTATTCGCCGTATGTTTATTATGACGAGCATTGCATCATTCTCAATCAGAATCATAAGCCGATGCGGATTGATGCCGCTGTTTTTGATAAGCTGTTTGATTTCATTGGGTTGTTCCCGCATTACTTTGTCGGCTCTAATGCCGATCTGCCCATTGTGGGCGGCAGTATTTTGTCCCATGAACATTTTCAAGGCGGTATCCATGAATTGCCGATGGCAAAAGCGCCGATAGAAACGCCGCTGTCCTTTGCCGATTATCCGCAAATTAGGGCAGGTATCGTGAAATGGCCCATGTCGGTGATCCGTTTGCAGAGCAAGGACCGCAAGGCCCTATCGCAGTTGGCCGCACGGATATTGGATGCATGGCGTGGATATACTGATGAGTCGGCATTCGTGTTCAGTTATACCGATGGGGAGCCGCACAATACCATCACGCCCATTGCCCGTATGCGAGAGGGACAGTATGAATTGGATCTGGTGTTGCGTAATAATATTACAACACAGGAACATCCCCTTGGCGTATTCCATCCTCATGCCAATTTGCACCATATCAAGAAAGAGAATATTGGCTTGATCGAAGTGCAGGGCTTGGCCATATTGCCGGCACGTCTGCGGCAGGAATGGGATATGTTAAAGAAGGTCTATATCAGCGGGGGCTCTTTTGCGGCTCTGCCGCAAACCGCTTCTCATCAGGCGTGGATGCAGGAAATAATAGAAAGACGCACCGACCTTTCTGCCGATACTTTTGATGCGGTTATAAAAGAGGAAATGGCTCATGTTTTTGAGCAGGTACTGGAAGATGCGGGTGTCTTTAAGCGTAACGAAGATGGGCAAAAAGCCTTCCTCCGATTTATCGAAAAGGTATGATAGAAAGCGACAGATTTCTGTCGCTTTTTTTCATAATTTGTTCATAAAATAATTGACAAGTGAATGGGATAATGGTATCATATACATGATGAAGTTTTAAGCGGTACAGCGATGCCGGTAAGTTTCTGCATCAGCAAATATGTATATGTAGGGGCTTGCCGTAGGCAAGCCTTTTTTAGGGGATTTTACATGAATTTTAAGGCTAAAATTATGGATGAAGCGGCCATTCGTCGTTCCATGGCTCGTATCACCCATGAAATCATTGAGAAAAATCGAGGCGTATCGGATATTTGCCTGTTAGGCATTAAGCGGCGGGGGATTCCCTTGGCCGCCATGTTGGCAGAGAATCTGAAGCGGTTTGAGGGGGTTGAGGTGCCGATAGGGCATATCGATATTACCCGTTACCGTGATGATTTGACCGAGGATATGCCGGTCACCGAGTCGAGTGAATTTCCCTGTGCGATCGAGGATAAAAATGTCATCATTGTCGATGATGTCATTTATACCGGCCGCACCGCCCGAGCCGCCATTGAGGCCGTGTTTAATTACGGCCGTCCCAAATCCATTCAGCTGGCTGTGCTGGTTGATCGAGGGCATCGTGAATTGCCTATCCGCCCCGATTTTGTAGGGAAGAATATTCCCACCTCTCATGAAGAACTGGTATCGGTTATGCTTGAGGGCGTGGACGAGGAAACGGGCGTTTGCCTGTATCATATCGGTTAATTCGGGAGTGATCCCGTTTTAATAAAGAAAATTAAATTGGAGGAAGAAAATGAATCTCATCTACAATCTGGATGACAAGCCGAAATTCGGCCAGCTGATCGTTTTTGCGTTCCAGCAGGTGCTCGCTATCATGGCGGCTACCATTGCGGTTCCTGCGATCATTGGCAACGGCATGTCACAATCGGCTGCCCTGTTCGGCGCCGGTGTCGGCACTCTCATTTATCAGCTTTTTACCCGCTTTAAGAGCCCTGTGTTCCTTGGCTCGTCTTTTGCCTTTATCGGTTCGATGTTGGCCGCCTTTGCCGGTGCCACCTCGATGGGCATGGGCTACCTTGGCCTGATCCTCGGCGCCGTTTTTGCCGGTCTGGTCTATGTGGTTATCGCTCTTATCGTTAAGGCCGTTGGCGTTAACTGGATCGAGAAATTGATGCCCGCCGTTGTTATCGGACCTACCGTTGCGATCATTGGTTTGTCCTTGGCCGGCAATGCCGTAGGCGATATGCTCAAGGGCGGCCTGCAGGTAGAGGGTGCTTCGGTTTGCTCTCCTTATGTGGCTCTGGTTTGCGCTCTGGTTACGCTGTTTGTTGTCATTCTCTGCTCCCATTATGGTAAGAAAATGGCCAAATTGATCCCCTTCATCATCGGTATCCTGGCCGGCTATGTTGTGGCTTTGATCTTCACTCTGATCGGCGATGCGGCCGGTGTTGATGCCCTTAAGGTTATCAACTTTGGCGCATTCAAGGCTCTGTTTGCCGATGGCGTTACCTTCGGTACCTTCGTTTCGATGCCCGACTTTACCTTTGTTACGGCTATCGATGGCGTGAAGGATTTTGAGTGGTCTTATCTGGGTACGATTGCCGCGGCCTATGTCCCCGTTGCCTTCGTTGTCTTTGCCGAGCATATTGCTGACCATAAGAATCTGTCCACCATTATCGGTCAGAACCTGCTGGAAGAGCCCGGTCTGTCCCGTACCTTGCTTGGTGACGGTGTTGGCTCGATGGCTGGCGCTTTGTTTGGCGGTTGCCCGAACACCACGTACGGCGAATCGGTCGGTTGCGTAGCCATTACCCGTAATGCTTCGGTTATTACCATCATGACGGCGGCTATCATGACCATCCTGATCTCCTTCGTTTCTCCCTTCGTTGCTTTCCTGAGCACCATTCCTAACTGCGTTATGGGCGGTGTCTGCATGACTCTGTATGGCTTCATCGCCGTTTCCGGTCTGAAGATGGTTCAGAAGGTCGATCTGGAGCAGAACAAGAACGTCTTTGTTGTGTCGGCGATCCTCATTGCCGGTATCGGCGGCCTGTCGCTGACCATCGGTAAGGTTACCATCACATCGATTGCCTGCGCTCTGATTCTGGGTATCCTTGTTAACGTGATTTTGAATCTCAAAAAGGAATCTCCCGCTCAGGTTGATACCGATAACGAATAATCAATACATGAAGAAGCCGAAACGGATTTCCGTTTCGGCTTCTTTTTTTTATAAAGCAAATAAAATATGCTCGTTTCGCAAATTGGCATTGACGATGGTTTGATTTACCGCATAGGCTTGCGCCTCCAGATCGGTGTGTGGTAGGGAAGTAAGCCCTTGTTCCCGTAAGGCGTTTACTACATCCTCGGCAATGTCTTGTATGATTTCTGTTTTTGTTTTGCAAACGTCTGTGGTGTTGGGGTTTGAAATCAAAAATTCAAGGCTCTGTGTATGGTTTGCCAATAGGGGAAGGGATTTCATGGCTCGAAATGCCCACTTGTAGAACGGGGTAAATTTTCCATTTAATAAGAAGACGGCTCGCATGGCTTGGTCAACAAATTCGCCAACGGCCAACTGTGCCGCACCGCTTTCCCCATGCGCCAGACATCTGGCGTAGTTGTATTGCCCCGATTGTGCCATGATCAACAGGGCGCTTGCCAGCTTTTTACGCCGTACATCATCGGGAATCTGCATTAAGGATTTACGAATGTTGCAAAATTGCCCATGATCATCTCGGAAAATCTCACCGTTTATTGCCTCGGCAATCGAAAACTCGGGTACCGAGAACCAATCATACAGACGGGTAAATCCATTTTTATGGCCAATCTTATCTCGGTAAAAATCAGCCGTGCGAATCACTCCGTGCCGATTTCCGCCAACCGGTGACTGCCTGAGCCTTGATACCCCCATAAACTCCTTGGGTAATTTATCATAAGCCCGCTCAAGAGCAAAGGCTTCCCGACTGTCGATTACACTCTCATTGGGCAAAAACAGACAAAACCCCGGCTCAAAATCATGATCTTGAGAAATGTCATCATCAAATCCATAACATTCCGAACCGCTTCCTACCAACCCAACCGCAATCAAGGGCTCCAGATGAGGAAACTGATCATGAATCATGGGCGCACCATGGGTGAGATAGAATTGTCTAGATAATTCAAGCCCTTTCATAAATGCTCCTTGCTCGCTCCTCCAGTTGTTTAGCATAGAAGAAATGCCCGTAATAGCGGAAAGAGGGTGCGCACTTCTCGGCAACAAAGGCATAATACCCGTTGCGGGGCAGGGAGGTATCTTCCAATAAATCCTGCGCTGTCAACAGGTGTTCCTCAATCACGTCAGATGCGGATTCCAATCCGAATTGGGCACTAGCCGCATCGGCCATGTTCAGATGGGTAATGGCCTGCTCCAATGCGCTGTTTTCAATTTTCGCCATGATTTGCAGGGCCTTGGCGTAATAGGCGTTGGCGCGATCAAATTGCCGCAGATCAACCAGGGCCAAGCCCATATTATTGTATAATCCGCCAAATAGCGAATCGGCAGGGGAGAGTACCTGCTCAAATACTTGTAGCGCTTTTTCATATAACGGCAACGCCTGCTCAGCCAGCTGAAAGGATTTGTATACGGTTGCCGCATTGAGCAGGGTTGTGCCGCCCGTCTTGCCGTCTTCCAGTTTCAGTTTTTGCAATAAAAGAAGTGCCGCCTGCGCATCGGCAATGGCCTCCTCTTTCTTGCTGATCTTGCGGTAAAGGCCCATGCGCTCATTGTAAAGCGAGAGCAAGCCGCTTTCATCGCCTAAGGCAACGGCTTCTTTTACCCAGTAATTTAAATGTTCCAGCGCTGACGGGTAATCATTCCGATTCAGATATTCGTCCAGTTTTTGTATAATACGGGCAACGGGAATCCGCTCGCTTTTATCGGTATCCATGCAAAGCGGGCAGGCCGGTTCTTGATAATCTTCAGGGGAAAGCGGTATGTTCATATTGGTATCACCTCTAATAAAATTATATCATATAATGGTACAATTACAAAGAATATCTTTTCATTTTCATAATCTTTTGCTATACTGATGAAAAAGGAGGGTTTATTATGCGTAAAAACTTTGGCGCCAAGCCGCAACTCTATCCCCAGCCCGTCTTTATTGTCGGCACCTACAACGAGGACGGCACACCCAATGCCATGAACGCCGCATGGGGCGGCATTACGGAGGAGACCGAAATTACGATCTGCATCGACGATACTCATAAAACGGCGGATAATCTTGTAAAGCGCAACGCCTTTACGGTGAGCATGGGGACGGAACAGACCATGATAGCCTGTGACTATGTCGGCATCGTATCGGGGCAGGATCATCCCGATAAAATGAACAAAACAGGCTGGCACGCATGGCCAAGTGAGTTTGTAGATGCGCCGCTTTTTGAAGAATTACCCATGGCGCTGGAATGTCGGGTGAAATCCTATGATAAGGAAACCTGCCGTCTGATCGGTGAAATTGTCAACATCAGCGCCGATGAAAACATATTAAACGAAAAAGGCAAGGTTGATCCCGCTAAACTCAAACCAATTATTTATGACTCGATGAACCATGCCTATTGGAGTATGGGGAAGAAGATCGGACAGGCCTTTCATGACGGATTATCCTTATAAAAAATGCCGGAAAACATCGTTTTCCTGCATTTTTTATATCTGTTTGTGCATTTCCTTAATGCAGTCGGGGCAAATATTTTTACCCTTATAATTGACTACCTGCGCATTCCCGCAAAATACACATCCTGCTTGATATTTTTTGAGAATGATCGCATCATTATCCACATAAATTTCAAGGGGATCTTTTAAATTGATATCCATTTTTCTGCGTAACTCAATGGGCAATACGATACGGCCAAGATCATCGACCTGTCTGACAATGCCGGTTGCTTTCATGATTTCCACCTTCCTTTGTTTATAATGTAACACATTTCGACAAATTTCGTCAATAGCAAATTACATTTTTTGGAGGAATTAGGCATGCTGATTTATATTGTTCTGGCTCTTATGTTGATTTCCCTTGTAGTAGCCGTCATAACCGGAAACGGCGATGCCTTACTGGCGGCCACGCTGAGCGGGGCGCAGGATGCCGTATCCCTGTGTATCGGATTGGTGGGCACGATGGCGCTTTGGAGCGGATTGTTCCGTATCGCCAATCAGGCCGGATTGCTCAAAATCCTCGCAAAGTGGCTGCGCCCCATTACCCGTATTCTTTTTCGGGATGAAACGGATGAGGAAACGCTGGGGCACATGACCACCAATATCGTATCGAACATGATCGGTATTGGCAACGCAGCCACCCCTGCCGGTCTTGCGGCCATGCATTGCATGGGTAAACACTCCGGCGGGAAAGCCACTTCGGCCATGGCCGTATTTTGCGTACTCAACGGCGCTTCCATTCAACTGATTCCCACTACCATTATCGGGATGCGTGCCTCGGTAGGATCGGCCATGCCGGCCGATATTTTGATTCCCGTTTGGGTTACATCCTTTGCTTCGGCCATGATCGGTATCGTTATGATTAAGGCCTTGACAAGAAAATGAAAATCATATCCTATCTCATTCCCGTTGTCATATTGGGCATCCTGTTTTTAGGGGTTATTAAAAAAGTAAATATCATGGAGGCCTTTACCGAGGGCGCCAAAGAGGGGATCGCGGCCGTTTTAGGTGTTGCGCCTACTTTGTTGCTGATGGTGACGGCGCTCAATATGTTTCGTGGCTCGGGCGCTGTAGAAGGCCTAACCGCATGGCTTTCGCCTGTCTGCCATGCCGTAGGCATTCCGCCGGAGCTGGTGCCCTTAGCCATTTTGCGTCCCATCTCCGGTTCGGGCAGTATTGCGCAATTATCCGATTATCTAAGCGTGTACGGTGCCGATAGCACCGTAGGCCGCATGGCCAGCGTGTTGGCGGCATCGTCGGAAACGACCTTCTATACCTATGCCTTGTATAGCGGAGCGGCAGGGGTTGGCAAACTGCCGCACGCCTTAACCTGCGGTTTGCTTGCCGATCTGGCCGCCTTTGTTTTCTCGGTATTGTCGGTGCGATTATTCCTTGGGTAGGGAGAACCAGAAGGTACTGCCTTGATTGACCTGACTGGTAACACCGTACTCGGCACCGTGCAACTCCAGAATGTGTTTGACAATGGATAAACCAAGCCCCGATCCGTGCGATGCACGGCGATGCTGTTTGTCAATCTTATAGTACCGATTCCAGATATGCGGCAATTTGTCAGCCTCAATGCCTTCGCCCGTATCCCGAATCTCTACGTAAGCCCGTTGCTCCACACCCTTGAGTGTAATGTAGATATGCTTGTCGGTATAGTTCAAGGCATTATTCAATAAATTGTATATGGCTTGCGTTAATTTAATCGGATCGGCGTAAACATGAATGGATGGAGCAATATCGGTATGGATGATAATGCCGTCATTGGCGGTAAACTTGCGATAGCGTAGAGCAATTTCCTCCAGACAGGCCGATAGATCCACCGATTGCCGATCCAAATGAACGGCACCGTCGGTATATCGGGTCTGTTCCATCATGTCATTCACCAAGGCGGTAAGCCGCTTGGCTTCGGAAATGATAATATTCAGATTTTCAGCATTGTTCTCGCTGGGAATGTCCCGCATCACCTCGCCGTAACCCGAAATGAGCGTTAAGGGGGTGCGCATATCGTGTGACACGTTCGCCAGCAATTCACGGCGATATTCGTCTACCTTATTCAGTTCTTGGGCGGCAACGGTAAGCGAGTCGGACAATTCCTCAATTTCCCGATAGCCGCTGGCCGCAAAGGAGACGTGGTAATTGGCGGTGGCCAAAGCCTTGGCGCTGTCATTGAGTTTGGAGATGGGCTTGGCAATCAGGCGTGACAAAATCCAGGCAAAAGCACCGGCAATCAGTAACAGAATGATGGTTATGATCATCATTTGGTTGATGAGGGTTTGCACGGTTGCATCAACCGGTACAATCGTTCCGTTAATCATAATGGCAATGTTATGCCCGATGGCATTTTGTTTGACTTTAATATGCATTAGACTGTCATACATGCCGGGGTCATTTTTCGGGACATTGCCTTGGAACTGGTCGTCATTATAGTGGGGGTTGCGGAAGGTATCGCCCTCAAACAGTTTCAGCGATTCTCCGCCTGTATGCAGAGCATCCATGCACATGTGATAGCGGTCATACGGCAAAAGTTTGTGCACCAAACAGCTTACCAGCACGTCCGAATCGGCCAGATAGGCGCCGTTGTCGTTGAGGTCATAGACGACAATACACAGTTCACCGTTTTGCGATATGCGGGTCACCAATGATTGCAGTTCGTCGGGAGATTTATCTAAATTGTGTGAAATAACGGTTGCCGTCTTTTTAATCAGATTGGTTTTGATCAGGCGATAAAAATCGTCAAGGAAAACAACCTGCAACACCCACAGCAGCGCCAAGGTAAGGGCAACAAAGAGGGCAAAGCAGGCAAAGAGTTTGGAACGAATCCCGATGCGGTGTTCTTTATGTTTCAAACCGATAACCTACCCCTCTGAGCGTAACAATAAATTTACTGTAAACTCCTAAACTTTTACGCAGTAATTTAATATGCGTATCCAGTGTGCGGTCATCCCCGAAAAAGTCATAACCCCAAACCTCGCTCAGCAGTTTTTCTCGGTACAGGGCAATGTTGCGGTTGCGTACCATGTAAAACAGCAGTTCATATTCCTTGGGGGAGAGATTGGCCCGCTCACCGTCAATGGTCACAATGCGGCCCGTAAAATCAATAGTAAGGCCTTCTGCTTCAAAGATATCGGTTCGCTCTACGTGGCGTACCCGACGGGTTAAAATGGCTTGGATGCGAAGCATCAGTTCCTTGGGGGAGAAGGGCTTGACCACATAATCATCAATGCCTGTCATGAATCCGTGAATGCGGTCATATTCCTCACCCCGTGCCGAAAGCATGATAATGGGGGTATCCTTCATTTTTCGGATCTCGGCGGCGGCCGAAAAACCATCCAGTTCGGGCATCATAACATCCATGATAATCAAATCGAAATCGGTTCTTCTCACAAGGTCAACCGCCTGCATCCCGTTTTCGGCTTCCACTACCTCATGCCCGTCATATTGGGCATATTTATGTATCAATTTGCGGATATTTTCTTCATCATCAACAATCAAAAGTTTATACATAATTTTCCCTCCAACCTCTATTATAAATGAAAAAGAATTTTTTCGCAATAGGGAACAAGCCCTTGCCCCATTCGGGCAAAGGCTTGCTTTTTTAGTTCGTGGATTCGGCCATGAAGACATCCATCGTCTTTGCTTCTCCGCCTCGTTCAATGGTAATGCGTAAGGTATCACCGGGGGAGATGCTCTCTAATATCTTTTCCACGTCAGCGGTGGAAGTAATGTCGGTATCGTTGATGCGTGCCAGATAGTCACCTGAGCGCAATCCCGCATTGGCGGCATTGGAGTTGCTTTCTACCTGAAGAATATAGATGCCGGTCTTGGACACCCGATACATCATGGCCGTACGCTCATCGGCAATATGAATCAAGGTAACACCAAGCGCCACACGTCCGGTTACGTAGCCGTGATCCATCAGTTCTCCGGAAACCTGCCGGGCAATGTTGGCCGGAATGGCAAAGCCCAGTCCCTCAATCGGATCACCGCTCGAATCGGTGCTGACCTTAGCATTGACAATGCCGATCAGATTGCCCTGCTCATCAAACAGCCCGCCGCCCGAGTTACCGGGGTTCACGGCCGCGCTGATCTGCATGAGTGTCATCGATTCTTTCTCAATGGTAATTTCACGATCCAAGGCGCTGATAATGCCCTCGGTCACCGTTCCGCCAAGCGAACCAAGCGGATTGCCGATGGCCAGCACCGTCTGCCCAACGACCAACCGTGACGAATCACCAAAGGTAGCCGCACTTAAATCGTTCGCCTCAATTTTGATAACCGCCAGATCGGTCTTGGCATCCGAAGCCACCAGTTGCGCCTTGTAGGTTTTGCCGTTGGCCAGACCAACCTCAATCCCCGAAGCGCCATCCACCACGTGATGATTGGTTATGATATAACCGTCAGTCGTGATGATAACACCGCTGCCCGCCCCGCTGAGCACCTGTTGAGGCATAAACATGGACGTGTTGACCGAAGATGTGGTAATCTCAACAACGCTGCTGTATACCTTTTGCACTACCGCAGCACGGTTGTAGGATTCCTCCGATAACTCAATGGGCGTCGAATTTATGAGGATATCACCGCTGCTTCCGTCCTCGGGGGATGCGCTCTGGTTCTGGTGCATGTTCATAAAATAATACCCGAATACACCGCCGCCAAGCCCAAGCAGGGTGGAAGCTAGCAGGGAAATGATTAAAACCAAAGCAATCGGAGCCTTGGCCGAGCGATCCTTTTTCGGTGTCGGCTCTGCCGTAATCATAGGCTCTGTCGGTTGCGATTGGTACATGTTGTTATTGTCGTCCATTTTGTTTTTCTCCTTGTTGTGATGTCTATATTATGCACGAGAATTATGATAACACTATGGTCTGCATGTGAAAAACATGTGAAAAGTTTATAAAAAAATTTGCTTTTTTCTCAGTTACGTATATAATAAAGGGAAAAGGGGGCTTTGCACATGCTTTACATATCCAGTCCGGTCAACCCGACAATTAAATATTATAACTCCTTATCCCGCACGAAAATCCGTGCCAGAGACCGTGTCTTTATGGTGGAAGGCGATGTGCTGTTGCGTGAAGCGCTGGCGGCCGGTATCCACGTGGTATCTGCGCTTGTCGACCAAAGCCGTGCGCATCAGGTTGCGGAGTTGATCGAAGTGCTGGAATTGCGTAATGTTCCGGTTTGCAGCGCCCCTACCGCCGCCATTGAGCGTGCCAGCACCATGGATACCCCCCAAAGCATTCTGGCCGTCTGCCGTATCCCCGATACCGACATCACCATGAAAACACAGAGCAAATATATTGTCTGTGAAAATTTGCAAAACCCGGGCAACGCCGGCGCTATCCTGCGCTCTGCCGCCGCCTTCGGGATCGCCGGTGTGTTCTTTATCGGCGGTTGCGATATCTATTCGATTAAGGTTTTGCGTGGCAGTATGGGCGCCGCCTTCCGTGTCCCCATCCGGATCTGCCAATCCCCCGAACAGGTGTCGGACTATCTCAAACAAAACCGTATTGCATCCTATGCCGCCGTTGTCGGGAAGGATGCGCAACCCATATCCGAATGTCATTTATCGGACTCTTGCGCCGTCTGGATCGGTAACGAGGGCAATGGGCTGACCGAAAACGCCATCGCCTGCTGTGAGCATCAAGTCTATATTCCCATGCACCGGAATACCGAGTCATTAAATGCCTCAGTCGCCGCATCTATCTTTATGTGGGAGATGTCAAAATAATGGAACAAAGCTCATTAGCCTATCTGGTCTGGCTGGTGAAACTCATGAACCCCGCCAATCGGTATATCCTGCCGCTACTCGAATGTTTCGGCTCGGCCGAAGCCGTCTTTGCCGCATCAGAATCGCAGTTACGCCAATGCGGATTGCTTAAGCCCGATATGATCCGAAAACTCATA
>JAZKZU010000025.1:0-1573 GCA_045612825.1 Eubacteriales bacterium | reverse complement strand
ACCTACGGGATTCATGAGCGCAAGGATGCCGCCCGTTGGGTGGAGCATATTGCTCCCCGTGTGAAGGGGCGCATTTTCCTGTGCGGCATTTCGATGGGAGCGGCCACGGTGCTGATGGCTTCCAACTTGGAGATGCCAAAGGTGGTGGGTATACTGGCCGATTGCGGGTTTACCTCGCCCCGTGAGATTATTGCCGAGGTTATTCGCCGTAAGATGGGAATGCCCGATTGGCCCATCTGCGATCTGATGAATTGGTGGTGTCGGTGGCTGGGGCATTTCTCGCAGACCGAATGGTCGACCGAGCAGGCACTCAGAGAGGCCAAATACCCCGTCCTGTTTTTCCACGGTACGGCTGACGATTATGTGCCCTTTGAGATGACCCAGCGGTCTTTTGATGCTTGCACAAGTGAAAAGGAGTTTATTGCGGTTGAGGGCGCAGGGCACGGCCAGTCATTCCTGATGGAGCCCGAGCGATGCAAGGCGGCCGCCCGTGCCTTTATGGAGAGGTGCCGATGAGTTATTTTGTCTATATCCTGCGATGCGGGGATGATACCTTGTATACGGGTTCGACCGATAACGTGGAACGACGACTGGCGGTACATCAAAGTGGCAAGGGCGCCAAATACACCCGCTCCCGCCATCCGCTCACGCTGGTGTATCGGGAAGAAGTAGAGGACAAGAGCGCCGCCCTGAAACGGGAAGCGGCCATCAAAAAATTAACACGCACACAAAAACTGAATTTAATAGCAGAAAATCCGCTCGAATGAGCGGATTTTTTATATGGTTTGGTCGTGTTTGCGCAGGACGTCGATGACGGCGTGGCGCAGGGCTCGGTGCTGGGGGGCGGTAAGTCCGTGATCGGTGGAAAGAATCTCGGCGGCGGCGTCACGGGCGGCGAGGAGGGTATCCATATCGTCCATGAGGTCGGCAATGCGGAAACGAACCAAGCCGCTTTGGCGTTTGCCGAAGAATTCGCCGGGACCTCGCAGTTTCAGATCCTGTCGGCTGATTTCAAAGCCATCGTTGGTTTGGGCCATAATTTTGAGCCGTTCGCTGTCTGAATCGGAGACCAAAATGCAGGTGCTTTGCTCACTGCCTCGGCCGATGCGGCCACGAAGCTGATGCAACTGCGACAGGCCGAATCGCTCGGCATTTTCAATGACCATCACGGTGGCGTTGGGGACATTGACCCCGACTTCGACGACGGTGGTAGATACCAATACGTCCAATTCGCCTCGATAAAAGGCCTGCATGACGGCCTCTTTTTTCTTGGCGCCCATTTTTCCGTATACGTAATCGACACGAAGGCCGTTCAAATATCCTTGTTGCAACTGCTCGCACAGTTCCCGAACGCTGACCAGTTCGCTCTGTTCATCCTCCTCGGCACGGGCGCAGATGACGTAGGCCTGCCGCCCGCTTTGCACCTGTTTTTTGACAAAGGCGTAGAGGCGTTCCCGCATCGTTTCGCTGACGGCAAAGGTTTGAATGGGTTTGCGGCCGAGAGGAAGCTCGTCGATCTGCGATACGTCCAGATCGGCGTACAAAATCATGGCCAAGGTGCGGGGAATGGGGG
>JAZKZU010000024.1:0-7830 GCA_045612825.1 Eubacteriales bacterium | reverse complement strand
CCGCAGCGGTATCAATATGGATGCGGTGGAAATGATGGGGCGCATTATTAAGGACACCGCCGCCCGTACCGCCGATCGGGATTCGATCGGTTGCGCGAAACTCGTGGTCTTTGCCAACGCTCCCGAGGATAACCCCTTTATGGCGGGTGCCTTCCATGGCGTCGGCCAGCCCGAGCGGGTTATCAACGTTGGCGTATCCGGCCCCGGTGTAGTACGCTCGGCGGTAGCCAAAGCCGGCGATTGCTCGCTGTCCGAGATTGCCGATATTATTAAGAAGACCGCCTTTAAGGTCACCCGCATGGGGCAGATGGTGGCGCACGATGCCGCCGAAGCACTGGGTGTTCCCTACGGCATTGTCGACCTGTCTTTGGCGCCCACGCCTGCCATTGGCGACTCGGTGGCGCACATCCTCGAAGAAATGGGCTTGGAAACCTGCGGCACCCACGGCACCACGGCTTGCTTGGCCATGCTCAACGATGCTGTCAAGAAGGGCGGTATGTTCGCTTCTTCCTTTGTCGGCGGATTGTCGGGCGCATTCATTCCCGTTTCGGAAGATGCCGGCATGATCGATGCCGCCCGTGCGGGCGTGCTCACGCTGGATAAACTGGAGGCCATGACGGCCGTTTGCTCGGTGGGTCTGGACATGATCGCCGTCCCCGGCGACACCCCTGCCGAAACCATTTCGGGCATCATCGCCGACGAAATCTCTATCGGTCAGGTCAATCACAAGACCACCGCCGCCCGCCTGATTCCCGTTGTGGGCAAGGGCGTGGGCGAGGAGGTTGAGTTTGGCGGACTGCTGGGTAGCGCCCCCATTATGCCGGTGCACCCCGAGTCCTGCGCCCGCTTCATTCACCGTGGCGGCCGCATCCCCGCTCCCACCACCGCCCTGAAAAACTAAATCCATACATAAAAATAACCCGCTAGCCAATCGGTTAGCGGGTTTTATTTTTAGGAAAAGCTTATCGGATGATATTTGGTATTGCCCAGTAGCGGTTTGGGGTCACGGCAGGTGAAATATAACACCTGTGTTTTCTCCGACAGCTTGGCCAAGAGTTCCAGCATTTCGCCCGCCCGCCCTTCGTCGAAATTGGCGAAGGAATCGTCGAAGACGAGGGTGGGTTTTTCTTTAACGTACAGCATATCAATGAGCGCCAGCCGCAAGGCGATATAGACGGCATCGGCCGTACCAACGCTGTAAAAATGCAGGTTGCGGGCTACGTCCTTTTCTTCGACCCGCACCTTACCGCCGACGTCGACGGCGATGCGACGGTCGGTCTTTCCCGTCATATCCGCAAAGAAGGCAGCCGTGCGCTCGGCCAGCATGGGCGCATACAGATGGGTCATTTCCAGATGTGCGCCGTCCAGACTTTCCAAGGCTAACTGATAGGCCGCCAGCTCTTTCTCCAGCGCCGTCTGCCGCTGTTGCTTTTCGTTGTATTCGCTGATCAACAGGTCAATCGAGCCGGCATGGCGGATGCGTTCCTCCCATTTCGCCTTTTTCTCAGCCAGCATGATGGCCAACTGATGCTCACGCTCCTGCACCTGCTCCCTTTGACGGATCAGCGAGGCGTACTCGGCATCGGCACGCCGAAAGGCCTCGATATCCATAGCCGCTTCCCGCTCCTGCCACTGCCGAGCCAACATCTGTTGCTCGGCCGCCGTGACCAGATCGTCATACAAGCCGCTGATGGCCAGCGTATAATCGGGTTGTTCCCCGAAAACCTGAGATAAACTCCGTTGCAAGTCGGCCGCCTCCTGATGCCGTACCATGGCCCGTTCATAGACACCCTGACTCTCGGCATTGGCCGCCTTGACCCGTCCGGCCAGTACGGCATACACCACAACGGCAACCGCACCAAGGCCGACCGCCAGCAGCCCATACGTCGAGACCGCCAGACCGACCGCTACGCCCGCCACCGCCAGAAGAATACCGAGGATGAGTAACCAAATCGGTTTTTTCCGAAGCGTGGGCTCTTGAATGTGTCCCAATACATCCCGCAAGGCCGCCAGCCGCTGCGCCTTCAGATTGAGGCGATCAACATCCGACCGAGTGAACCCGCCCAACCGTTCGAGCGCCTGCTGCTCGGCCTGCATAGCCGCATCGGCCTGCCGCAACAGGGCCTCTTTGCTTTGCGCAAACTCCCCATCAATCTGCTCCTGATGTTCGATCATGGCGGTGTTCAGCTCCTGCTCTTCGGCCTGCGCCGCCGTGATCTGCTCGGTTAATCGGTCGCACTCTTGCGCCAGTCCGTTCAGATTCGCCTGCTCCTGCCGCACCTGCTCGATGCGATAGGACAGATCGGTGATCTCTTTTCGCAACTCGGGCAGAGCGCCTGCACGGCCCGAATCGATCTTATTTTTGGCTTTATGTAGCGCCTGCCGTGCCTTTTCATAAGACACGCTTTCGTCAGCGCCGGTAACCATATTTTTGAGCTTATCTTCCAGCTCCTCCATACTCACCCGATGGAGCGCCGACTGACCGAAAAAGGCGGTGCTTTCAAAGGTGTCCAAGGACAGACCGTACATTTCCTCGCCGATCTCACGGGTCAGGGGGATGTCGGTCGTGGTCACCGTGTCGTAGGCACGTACCGACTTGGCGCCGTCCCGCACCACCGTGACCCGACGGTTGCCCGCCGAACATACCATACTGCCCGCCGTCTCGCCGCCTTGCCAGGGCTTGAACCGCTGGGCGGTGGTAATGGGATTGGTAGCGCTGCTGCGCTCGTTTTTCGGAAAACCGTAAAGCATATACCGAATAAAGCCGGCCAAGGTGCTTTTTCCCGTTTCGTTGGGGGCGTATAACACATTCAAGCCGTCCCCCAGTTCGACCGAAGCGTCACGGAATTTGCCGAAATTTTTCAGTTCCAGTTTCTCAATCTTCAAATCCCGTCAACTCCTCTCCTGCCAAGGCCGCCAGTCCTAAACCGGCCGCTCGTTCCCGAATACTCTCCTCGACATCGCTATCCTGCAAGACCCGACGCAGATACAGGCCGGTTAAGGTATTCTCCCTTAATAATTGCTCATGATCGGGCGCCAACCGAGTCTTGTCCACGACCTTGACAAAGGCCACCCCCGCTTCCTGCCGAATGGCGGGCAGGTGCAGTAACAGATGGGTCGGACGATAGCCGACCAGCACCAGTTTCAGCAACAGTTCGGGATCGGCCGAGGCCAGCCGCCCCCGCACACGGGAGAGCACGTCCATCATGGACTGCGCCCCGCTGATATCCACTTCTAAAGTTTCAAAACTGCCGACGGGCGTGGATACAAAGGTCAGATCCACCATACCTTTGCCGACCTGTCCGACCAGATACCCCTTTTCGCCCGTTTCGTCAAAGCCGCGCCCGACCAAGGTGCCGGGGTAGGCATAATAGGTGTTGCCCGCCTGCCGCAGGCCCGAATAGGTGTGCACGTGGCCTAATGCCAGATAGTCCAGTCCGCTGGCCGCAATCTGATCCAAGGTAATGGGCTGATAGACTTGATGTCCACCAAAGCCCTGCACCTGCGAATGAATGCACATCAGATTGATACGGGACGGATCTTCCACACAGAAGCCCGCCAAGGGCTGTTCTTCGCTGTTTTCATGCAAACAGCCCACGCCGTACACGGTAAAATCCTCAAAATCCAGTTTCTCAATCCCGCCCGTTTCAAAAATATGCAGGTTATCGGGACGAGACAAATAGCGGTAAGGCGATGTCCCGTACAGGCAATCGTGATTACCGGGAGCTACGAAAAATTCGGTATTCGGATACTTGGCCGCAACCGCAGAAAGCAGGCGCACCGACTCGCCCGTCGCCTCCCCGTTATCAAACAGATCGCCGGGCAACAAGACCGCACGAACCCACTGTTCACCCGCTCCCGTCAGAGCGGCGGCAAAGGCGTTGCGAATGGATTGACGGCGCATCTGCGCCACCCCTGCGGGCAGCTCCCGAAACGGGGTGTCCAAATGGGTGTCGGCAATATGCACAACCGATATCATCCTTCATTCTCCCTTCCTATACTTAAAAATGCGGCCAGACTTCCCCGTGCCGCCCCTTGACGGCGATGGGAAAAATACCGCGGATCGTGGCAGGTACACTCCCCTGCCACCGTAATGTGTTCTTCTAAAATTCCTGCAGATAATAACATCTTTCGATTGGCTGTCCACAGGTCGGCAAACGGTTTCGGATTATCCCCGTGATAGCGCAGACAACCGCCGCCACCGGCCTCGTTGATGGCCTGCCCCACGTCCGGCGACACCTCATAACAGCACGGTCCTGCACTCGGCCCGATGGCCGCCAGTATATCCTGCGGCCGACAGCCGTATTCCCGCACCATGGCCGCTACCGCCTTGCCCGCAATGTTCTGCGCCGTGCCCCGCCAGCCGGCGTGCACCAGCGCAATCGCCCGCCGCACGGGATCGGCCAGAAAAACAGGGGTACAATCGGCATGGAAGGTAACCAAGGTCACGCCCGCCTCATCAGTCATCAATCCGTCAATATCGGCAAAGGTCTTTTTTGTGATGCCCTCGCCGCAATCGGCCAATGTCACCTTTCGGATATGGTCGGTATGGGTCTGCGCCGCCAACACCAAGGAATCCATGCTCACGCCGATCGCCTGTGTCAGCCGCCGATAATTCTCCAGTACACAGTCCCGCTCATCGCCACGGGAAAAACCGAGATTGAGAGAGCCCAGTTCTCCAAGGCTTACCCCACCGTGACGGGTGGAGAAGGCGTGGCGAAATCCGGCTTGCGTGAAGGCGGATACCGTCAGATATTCGAGTTGTCCTTGCTGTTGATGACAAAACCCCATGGAACTCTCCTCTCTTTTCTTCTATCATATCATTTTCCGCCCATCCATGACAAGGTTAAAACCAAATAATTTCTTTGGTCGATAAAAATTTTCCATTCGCCTATTGGTAAAATTGCACAAAATTTAACAACTTATCAAAAATTGATTGCGATTTGCACGAAGATTCGCTATAATGGAGTTGTTAGGCGCTATATCGTTTTAGCGTGAGAAAGGAGAAAAACCAAATGAAAGATTATGCCCAGTCCGCTCTGAGAAACATCTGCCTTGCCGGTCACGGCTCGGCCGGTAAAACCTGTTTGACCGAAGCCCTCCTGTATACCTCGAAGGCCATTGATCGTCCGGGTAATATCGCCGCAGGTAACACCTGCTCAGACTTTGATGCTGAAGAAACCAAGAGAGGAATCTCGATCTCCGCATCCGTCTGTCCGGTCGAGTGGAAGGACTGCAAGATCAATATTATAGATACTCCCGGATTTTTTGACTTTGTGGGTGAAACCCATCAGGGTATTCAGGCCGCTGACACCACCTTGATCGTCGTTTCAGCTAAGGACGGCGTTGAGGTTGGCACCGAGCATATCTTCGGTTATGCCGGCACCAAGCCCCGCGCCTTCTTTGTTACTAAGTTAGATGAAGAACACGTAAACTATTCTCATACATTAGAAGATCTGGCCAACGTATTCGGCGTCAGCGTATGCCCCATTACCCTGCCCTTGATTGATGGCGATAAGGTGGTTGGTTACGTGGATCTGCTGCAGAACAAGGCCGTGGATCTGACAGGCAAGGAGATTCCCATTCCTGCCGATGTGCCCAAGATGGATATGTATCAGCACAAGTTGGTTGAGGGTATTGCCGAGACCGATGAGGAACTGATGGAGAAATACTTCAACGATGAGCCCTTTACACCCGAGGAGATCCGCAAGGGCGTTGTGGCCGGTATTGCCGCAGGCACTCTGCTTCCCGTATTTGCCGGTACCTGCAACGATCAGGGCGGCGTATCCCTCCTGTTGGATGATATTGTGAAATTCTTCCCCTGCCCCGCTTACCGCAACGTGATTGAGGGACAGAACATCCGTGGCGAGTCCATTGAGGTTGAGATCGGTGAAAACGAGCCCTTCTCCGCCTTCGTATTTAAGACGGTGGCCGACCCGTTTGTGGGTAAGATGTCCTACTTCCGCATTACGTCCGGTACGCTGACTACCGATAAAACGATCATCAATACCGTTTCGGGTCAGACCGAGAAGATCGGCCGCATCTATGTTATGCGCGGCAAGAAGCAGATCGAAGTTTCCAAACTGTCCTCGGGCGATATCGGTGTGGTTACCAAGCTTACCAACACCAATACCGGCGACACCCTGTGCGAAGCCTCCCGTCCCTGCATCCTGCCCGGTATTCACCGTGAACTGCCCTCGCCCTGCCTGAGCATGGCGGTTACACCCAAGACCAAGGGTGATGAAGATAAGATTGCGGGCGGCTTGCAGCGTCTGTGCGAAGAGGATATCACCATCGCCTATCAGCTCGACCGTGAGACCAAGCAGCAGTTGTTGTCCGGTCTGGGCGAGATGCACTTGGACGTTATTGTTTCCAAACTGAAAAATAAATTCGGTGTAGCGGTCGATCTGGCCACGCCCCGTGTTCCTTACCGTGAGACCATCAAGAAGAAGGTTAAGGTAGAGGGTAAACACAAGAAGCAGTCGGGCGGTCACGGTCAGTACGGTCACGTCTGGATCGAATTTGAGCCGGGTGTGGAATCCGACTTGGTCTTTGAGGAGAAGATCTTTGGCGGTTCGGTACCCAAGAACTACTTCCCTGCCGTAGAAAAGGGATTGCGTGACAGCGTTAAGCACGGCGTATTGGCCGGTTATCCGGTTGTGAATCTGAAAGCTACCCTGCTCGACGGTTCTTACCATCCTGTTGACTCCAACGAGTTGGCCTTTAAGGTGGCCGCCGGTCTGGCCTTCAAAGCGGGCTTGCCGCAGGCCAATCCCGTCCTGCTCGAGCCGATCGGTATGCTTAAGGTTGTTGTACCTGAGGTGTTGACCGGTTCGGTCATCAGCGATCTCAACCGTCGCCGCGGCACGATGCTGGGCATGAACCCGATGGGCGGCGGTACGCAGGAGATTATGGGCGAGGTTCCCATGAGTGAGATGCACACCTATGCGACCGACCTGCGCTCCCTCACCCGTGGCCGTGGCTCCTTTGAGTTCAAGTTTGAACGCTATCAGGAAGCCCCTGCTCCGGTAGCCCAGAAGGTCATTGCCGAAGCACAAAAAGACGAAAATTAACCCATAAATTTCAGGAATGTGGACGCCACATTCCTGATTTTTTTGTAATTTTTTAATTTTTTATGAATTAGATATTGTGAAATTGGTCAATTCGGTGTATAATATGATGACAATACTCTGAAGAGAGGTGTAATTATGCTTAAAATTAACGGCATAGCCGGAGACATTTATTTGGCCGATTCGGTCATCGCCCGCTTGGTTGGGTGCGAAGCTTCCGCCTGCTTTGGCGTGGTCGGCATGGCCGCCCGCAATGCGGCAGACAGTGTAGTTTCCCTGCTCTCCCGTGACAATATGGAAAAAGGCGTTAACGTACGCTACGAACATAACCAGTTGTATATCGACCTGCATATCATCATTTCCCATGGCGTGAACATTCCCGCCATTTCGCAGGCGATCGAGGAAAAAGTAAGTTACAGTGTCGAAAAATTCACCGGCGTTCCTGTGCGCAGTGTGCGAATTTTTGTCGATTCGATCAAGGCGTAAGCACGCCGATAGTGAGGTAATATTTTGGAACTGACATCAACCCTGCTGCGGGACATGATTGTATCCGCGGCCAATCATCTTGAAAACAAAAAGCAGCCGGTTAACGACCTGAATGTTTTCCCCGTGCCCGATGGCGATACCGGCACCAACATGTCGCTGACTTTGGGTGCCGCCCGCAAAGCGGTACTGGAACTGGATACCGAGGATGTAGGCGTAGTGGCCAATGCCGCCGCCAACGCCTTGATCCGTGGCGCCCGTGGTAACTCCGGCGTTA
>JAZKZU010000023.1:0-4092 GCA_045612825.1 Eubacteriales bacterium | reverse complement strand
GGGCAGTACCATTCTGGAAGCTGCTCGTATTGCAGGTGTCAGCATCCCGACCCTGTGCTACTTAAAGGACATCAACGAGATCGGCGCTTGCCGTATGTGTATGGTTGAGGTTAAGGGTGCTCGCAGCCTGGTTGCTGCTTGCGTATATCCCGTAAACGAGGGCATGGAGGTTATCACCAACAGCCCCAAGGTTATCAAGGCTCGCCGCACTACGCTGGAACTGATCCTGTCCAATCACGATAAGAAGTGTCTGTCCTGCGTCCGTTCGCAGAACTGTGAATTGCAGGCTCTGTGCAAGGAGTACGGTGTGGATGCCGAGAACCGTTTTGACGGTGAAATGACCGCTACCGAGATTGACGATAGCGCCATTCACATGGTTCGCAACAACGCCAAGTGCATTCTCTGCCGCCGCTGCGTGGCTGCCTGCCAGAAGATGCAGTCGGTTTCCGTTATCGGCGCTAACGAGCGTGGCTTTGCTACCGTTATCGGCTCTCCGTTTGATTGCGGTTTGGGCGATACCTCCTGTATCGCTTGCGGCCAGTGCATCACCGTTTGCCCGACCGGCGCTTTGACCGAGCGTGACGATACCGAAAAGGTATTTGCCGCTCTGAATGATCCCGAGAAGCATGTCATTGTTCAGACTGCTCCCGCCGTTCGTGTGGGTTTGGGTGAAGAGTTCGGCCTGCCTATCGGCACGATCGTGACCGGTAAGATGGTATCGGCTCTGAAGATGCTGGGCTTTGACGGCGTGTTCGATACCAACTTCACGGCTGACCTGACCATCATGGAAGAGGCTACCGAGTTCTTGGATCGTTACACCAAGAAGGAGAACCTGCCTCTGATCACTTCTTGCTCGCCCGGCTGGGTCAAGTTCTGCGAGTATTATTTCCCTGATATGATCCAGAACCTGTCTTCCTGCAAGTCCCCGCAGGGTATGTTCGGCTCGGTTGCTAAGACCTACTATGCCGAAAAGATGGGCATTGATCCTAAGAACATCTTTGTTGTTTCGATCATGCCTTGTACCGCTAAGAAGTTTGAGGCTCAGCGTACCGAAAATACGGCCGTTGAAGGTCTGTTTGATATCGACGTGGCTCTCACCGTTCGTGAGTTGGCCCGCATGATCAAGAAGTGCGGTATCCGCTTCAACAACCTGCCCGATGGCGAGTTTGATGCTCCGTTCGGCCTCGGTTCCGGTGCCGGCACCATCTTCGGTGCTACCGGTGGTGTTATGGAAGCCGCTCTGCGTACCGCTGCTGAAGTTGTCACCAAAGAGCCCCTCAAGAAGCTCGACTTTGAAGACGTCCGTGGCGTGGAAGGCATCAAGGAAGCTACCTATGAGCTGGCCGGCAACAAGATCCGTGTGGCTGTTGCCTCCGGTCTGGCCAATGCCCGCGCCCTGCTCAATAGCGTGAAGTCCGGCGAGAAGGAATATGATTTCATTGAGATCATGGCCTGCCCCGGTGGTTGCGTCAACGGTGGCGGTCAGCCGGTTCAGCCTGCTTCGGTTCGCAACGAGGTCGACATTCGTGCCGCTCGTGCCGCCGGTCTGTATGAGGATGATCGCAATCTGCCGGTCAGAAAATCCCATGAGAACCCCGATGTGAAGCGTATCTATGATGAATATCTGGAGAAGCCGGGTAGCCATAAGGCACATGAGATCCTGCATACGACTTACGTAAAGCGTGAAAAATACTAAGAAAATCGCCCCTCCGATTTCGGAGGGGCATTTTTCTTGACGAATAGGGAAAAATCTGTTACAGTATATGTGTTTGTATTTTACTATCAGGAGAAATAAGATGGAACGTGAAAAATTTGGCAGTCGGCTTGGGTTTATTCTCATATCGGCCGGTTGTGCGATCGGGCTTGGTAATGTATGGCGCTTTCCGTACATTGTCGGGCAATACGGCGGTGCCGCTTTTATTTTAATCTATTTGGCATTCTTAGTGATCTTCGGTTTGCCGATCATGACCATGGAGTTTGCCGTAGGTCGGGGAAGCGGATCGGGTATCGCCAGCGCCTTTCAGAAGCTGGAAAAGGCGGGTTCGAAATGGCACTGG
Organism: Eubacteriales bacterium; assembly: GCA_045612825.1. Classification (GTDB taxonomy): domain Bacteria; phylum Bacillota; class Clostridia; order Oscillospirales; family UMGS1783; genus CAKSHC01. The sequence continues at coordinate 2,035 of JAZKZU010000023.1, read as the reverse complement.
TTTAGCTGGTTCGGCATGGCGGGTAACTACCTGCTGATGATGTTCTATACCACCGTGACCGGCTGGATGTTTATTTACTTCCTTAAGATGCTAAGAGGGGATTTTGTCGGGCAATCGTCGGAGATGGTACAAAATGCCTTCGGCACGGTCATCGGGAATCCGTGGACGATGGTTGGCTTTATGATAGCGGTCGTTTTGATCGGCATATTGATCTGCTCTTTTGGCCTGCAAAAAGGTGTGGAGAAGATTACCAAGGTGATGATGGTGGCGCTTCTTGCCATTATTGCCGTACTGGCCGTGAATTCCATCCTCTTGCCGGGTGCCGGTGAGGGATTGCGCTACTATCTGGTGCCCGACTTTAATCGTATGGCACAGCAAGGATTGGGCGAAGCTATCTTTGCCGCCATGGGACAGGCCTTCTTTACCTTATCCATCGGCATGGGTGCTATGACCATATTCGGTAGTTATATCAAGAAAGACCGTCGCCTGTTCGGGGAATCCCTTTCCATTTCGCTGCTGGATACCTTTGTGGCGTTTTGTGCCGGACTCATTATTATTCCCGCTTGCTATGCCTACGATATTCCGGCAGGCCAAGGGCCCGGTCTGATCTTCCAGACCCTGCCGGTTGTCTTTAATCACATGCCGGGCGGGCGAATTTGGGGGAGCCTGTTCTTTCTGTTCATGATTGCGGCGGCCGTATCTACCGTAATTGCCGTGTTCGAGAATATTATCTCTTTTGGCATGGAATTGCGTGGCTGGAGTCGAAGAAAGTCCTGCTGGATCAATGCGATTGCCTTAATTATCCTGTCCTTGCCCTGTGCGCTCGGGTTTAATCTGTTGTCAGGTATTCAGCCGCTGGGGGCGGGCAGTACGATCTTGGATTTTGAGGATTTCATTATTTCCAATAACATTCTGCCGCTTGGCTCGCTGGTATACGTCCTGTTTTGTACCAACAGTAAGAGCGGTTGGGGTTGGAAAAGTTTTACCGAAGAGGCCAATTTGGGCAAGGGCATGAAACTGCCTTATTGGATTGGCGTATACTGCAAATATATGATGCCAATAATTTTGCTCTTCTTCTGGGCTTGGGGTATCATCACCATGTTCTAAAAAAAGGAATGAGGTTTTTCCTCATTCCTTTTCTATAATGATGGGGGTCAAATCCCGTGTTAATGACATATAAAAGATTTTATGGCGGTCCTTATATCCGTGCTTGCGCAGAATGCGGAGCAGTTGTTTTTCGGACACACCAATGCGGTCCATGTTCATGCCCAGTAAGCGCCCGTCGGAAATAACGGTGTAGGGCAGGGGTTGTTTGGGAACTTCCAGTTTCAGATCCTTGGCAATGGGGGCGCTTTCGTCTTTTTTCAGAAAGATGGACAGGCGGCCGTTGGTTTCCAGTATGGCGGTTTCTACCTCATCAACCGAGAGTGCGCCGCCCTGTCGTAGATTTTCAATCAAATCGTCCACCGAGAAGCGGTTTTTCTTCATCTCTTTTTGGCTAATCTTGCCATCTTCGATCAAGACACTGGGGCGCCCTTCAATGATCTTGCGCAGGCGCAAGGATTTCAGCGAGAGTAAGGAAAATCCGATTTCCAGCAAGACCAGCGCGCTGATGCTGGCTAGGGCATACCATATCGGTATGTGCGGCTCTTGGATGGGCCAAGAGGCCAGTTCGGAAATTAAGAAGGTAACAACCAGTTCGCCGATCTGAAGTTGGCCGATCTGCCGTTTTCCGGTCAAGCGCATGACTAGCATGACAAAAAGATACATAATAACGGTACGAAATAGTATAGAAAACATCATATCACCCGAAATATTATGGACCTTTTTTCCAATTTTTAAGCAAAAAAAGAGGGGAAAGCCCTCTTTTTCTTATTGATTCTGAATGATTTTATATACATATTCGGCCAAATACGCGGAAACGTCGACCAGATTTCCGTCAAATTGGGAGGAGTCGACATTCTTATCGGTCATATCGCTGATGACTTTATAGATATGGCACTCGGCACCCAGACGGCGGCAGGTATAGGCTACG
>JAZKZU010000022.1:0-3039 GCA_045612825.1 Eubacteriales bacterium | reverse complement strand
CCGCCTGTGGGTTGACGGGGAACGGATATACTCTCAATGACGACTGTTCGTATGAACGGGTACATAAAGAGGGATTTCGTGCTTTTAATATTATAACGCCTGTCATACAGGCAGATATTATCATCAATCTTCCCAAACTCAAAACCCATAGCATGACCGTCATGTCGGGTGCGGTCAAGAATTTGTTTGGCGTGATTCCTGGGCTTCAGAAACCCGAATTGCATTGCCTGAACCCCGATCCCGAAGCCTTTGCCGCCATGCTGGTGGAACTGGCGCAGGTCGTAACTCCCACCTATACCATCATCGATGCCGTTGATGCCATGGAGGGGGATGGGCCGGCCGGCGGCGAGATCTGCCATCCGGAACTGACCATCGCCTCCCGTAACATTTACAGTCTGGATCGGTTCTGTGCCGATGAGATCTTGCAGGTGGGCGCTTCCCGTGTCCCCATGCTGGTCGCCGCCGAGCCTCTGATGGAAGAAAGCGAAGTGGTGGGGGATTGGACTCGTCCCGATCACGGCTTTGTCCTGCCTAAGTCGGTCAGCGTGGATTTTGTCAGTATCTTTCCCAAATCACTCCGTACGCCGATACGGGCATTTTTAGACCGTGCCTTGGTGGCGATGCCCCGCATCATAAAGAAGGCCTGCATCGGTTGCGGCAAATGCGCCGAAAGTTGCCCTCAGCATACCATTTCGTTGGCGCAGAAAAAGGCAGTCATTGACCTACATCATTGCATCTCCTGTTTTTGCTGTCAGGAAATGTGCCCCGTAAAGGCCATCAAGACGGTACGCAAAATAAAAGGATAAGAAAAAAGGCTGCGTTTGCAGCCTTTTTCAGTTAATTTTATGCAATTCCATGCGATAGCCTTCCAAGGTGGTAATGAAGAGCCGATCACCTTCCAGAACATAGTCGTACATGATCTCATCGCCCATGATATTGGTGATAAAAGAGCCCTCATTGCCGCCGTCCAGTATCTTGTAAGTGCCGTAATTTGTGGCGTGAATACTTTGCAGGTAGAACGCTCCGTCCTCGGCAAAATGGAATACGCTGTCAATATCACCCGATGATGTGATCTTAGCGTAGTATTGCCAACTGCCCTTGAGGATATTTTCCCCCTTGTCCAACAGCTTGACCATGCCGAAAATGGCACCGCCCAGCACCAGAAGGGCAAGGAACACGGCCATCCATTTTCCTGCCGTGGTTTTGAAGAATGACTGTTTTTCCATGCCTTATTTTTTCAGCGCACGATCCAGCCAGATCATGCCGACATCCAAAGCGGCATAAATGCCGTCCTTGTCCGCACGCTTGATGATCTTCTCCTGCAGAGGAACGCTCGGATCGGTAGACATCAGCATCAAGGTGACCTTGGTGGGAATCTTTAAGTCATCCAAAGCTTCGGTATTCTTAATTTGAAGCATGAGGATATATTTGTCATCGGGCTGGCCGTAATAGAGTATATTGCCCTCACGAACTAAGGGTTTTCCTTTATAGGTAAGATAAGCGGGTTTTTCATTTGCCATTTTCCATGACCTCCAATCTTCCATATATTCTACCATAATTTATTGCACTTGTAAAGGATATAAATTTCGATTTTCCCTTGCATTTTGTCCAAAAATTTGATATTATAGGTTAAACCCTGTGAAAAAAAGAGTACAGGTGTCGTTCGGCGGCAGAGATGCAACGTCTTAGGCTGAAAGCGTTGCTTGTCCGATGATGCTCGGAAGTTCATTTTGGAGGGGAGCGGGGAAGAGCCCAAAAGGCTTGGTAGTCGTATTCCGTATCGTCTGCGTTAAAGGCGTCAAAGAGCCTGTCCGTTACGGGTGGGAACTCGGGTGGTACCGCGATATTTGTCGTCCCGTTTTTCGGGGCGTTTTTTTATTTTAGGAGGATATTATGAGTGTAGACACAAACAGCATCCGCTCCTTGTTTGAGGAAAAATTACAGCAAGCGGACAATGCGGTTGCACTGGAGGAATTGCGTGTAGCCATGCTCGGCAAAAAAGGCTTGATTACCGAGCAGATGAAAAACCTTCGCTCGGTCGAAGAATCGCAGCGTAAGGCAGTCGGTCAGCAGATTAATGAACTCAAACAGTACATCGATCAGGCGCTCACCGCCAAGAAAAAAGAACTGGAAGAAGCGGCCATGAACGCCCGCATCCAAAGTGCCGAGAGGTACGATGTATCCATGCCCGGTTCGGAAACCTTCGGCTCGCTCCATCCGATCACCACGGTAGCCCGTGAGGTCGAGGAGGTCTTCCGTAGCATGGGCTTTACGGTCGAGGATTATTTCGAGATTGTTGACGATTACCAGAACTTCGAAGCGCTCAATATCCCCAAGCACCATCCCGCCCGTGATATGCAGGATACCTATTTCCTCTCCAACGGCCAGTTGCTCAAAACCCATACCTCGGCCGCTCAGAACGCCATCATGAAGAAATACGGCGCGCCCCTGCGCTCGGTGTTCCCCAGCCGTTGCTTCCGCAACGAGGCCACCGATGCCTGCCATGAAAACACCTTCTTCCAGCTGGAAGGTATTATGATCGATAAGAATATCTCCATTTCCAATCTGATCTATTTTATGAAAACCATGCTCTCCGAGGTATTTAAGAGAGACGTTAAGGTGCGTCTGCGCCCCGGTTTCTTCCCCTTTGTAGAACCCGGTTTTGAACTGGACGTCAACTGCCTGATCTGCGGCGGCGAAGGCTGTCCTACCTGTAAACATTCGGGCTGGCTGGAACTGTGCCCCTGCGGCATGATCCATCCCAACGTACTTAAGGCCGGCGGCATCGATCCCGAGGAATATTCCGGCTTCGCCTTTGGTCTGGGACTGACCCGATTGGCCATGATGAAATATGGCATTAAAGATATTCGTATGCTCAACTCCGGCAACCTCAAATCGTTGTCGCAGTTCACGTCTCGGTAAAGGAGGGGTAAAATATGTTAATTTCAATGAATTGGATTGAAGACTTTGTTGATCTTTCGGGGCTGGACAAAACCGCACTGATCAAGCGCTTTACCCTCGCCACCGCCGAGGTGGAGG
>JAZKZU010000021.1:0-2050 GCA_045612825.1 Eubacteriales bacterium | reverse complement strand
GAAACCTTGGTATTGCCGGTCACGCCCATCGGGCCGTTAAGAATATCTTTGGTGCCTTCGGGCAATAAGTCCTGTCCAAAGGAGAAATGCCAGCCGGTATCCGATACACCCAGATAAATATTGTTAATGATGTTCTTGATAATCTCACCAAAGGCCAAGGTCACAATAGCCAGATAGTCACCCCGCAAACGCAAAACGGGAATGCCGATCAGCAGGCCCATAAAGCCGGCAACCATGCCGCCAAAGAGCATGCTCAGAACCAACTGAATAACGGGCTGACCGATAAAGGACAGCGCCTGATAAAAGACCACGCCGGAAAAGGCGCCGATGCTCATGAATCCGGCATGACCCAAGGACAGTTCGCCCGAAACGCCAACAACCAGATTGAGCGCAATGGCGGCTACAACGTAGACGCAGATGGGCACCAGCTGTGCCTGATAGGCACGGGGCATACTGCCAATGCCGATAGATTTGCCAAAGTTAAGCCACAAAAAGACCAGCAAGAACAGGACACAAACGATCCCGTAGGTAACCAGATTGTTTTTGGTGTTTTTCTTGAGTTTCATACGATCACCTTACACTTTCTCACGCTGTTGCTTGCCCAGCAGACCGGCCGGTTTGACCAGCAGAATAATGATCAGCACGGCAAATACGATAGCGTCAGCCAGCTCGCCCGAAATGTAGGCTTTGGACAGCGCTTCGATGATACCCAGCAAGATCCCGCCCAAGAAGGCGCCGGGGATCGAGCCGATACCGCCGAATACGGCCGCCGTAAAGGCACGGATACCGGGCATAGAGCCGGTGGTGGGGGTCAGCGTCGGCAAGGTCGAGCACATGAGCACGCCGGCTACAGCCGCCAAAGCCGAACCAATGGCAAAGGTGGCGGTGATGGTGCGGTTCACGTTAATACCCATCAACTGGGCAGCACCCTTGTCCTCACTAACGGCACGCATCGCCTTACCCAGCTTGGTTTTCTGGGTCAGAACGGTCAAGCCAACCATAATCAGAACGCAGGCGGCAACCGTAACAACCGTTTCGCTGGGAATGGTCAGCTCACCCAGACGAATCGACAGCCAAGGAATATTGACCAGCGACGAGGGCGTCTTGGGGTTGGCCGAGAACAGAAGCATAGCGCCGTTTTGCAGCAGGAACGAAACACCGATGGCGGTGATCAGTACCGCCAAGGACTCCGCCTGACGCAAAGGACGGTAGGCCAGCCGCTCAATGAGCACGCCCAAAAGCGTGCAGGCTAACATGGCCAGTAAGATGGCAATACCACTGGGCAGACCGTACTGGACAGAGGCAAAGTAGGATACGTAGCCACCGACCATGATGACGTCGCCGTGGGCAAAGTTAAGCATTTTGGCAATGCCGTAGACCATGGTATAGCCCAGAGCAATAATCGCATAAACGCTGCCCAAGGTAATACCGTTGATCAGATAGGACAAAAACTCCATAGAGAAACCTCCTTGATTTTCAATACCAAAGAACAGGGGAATTCCCCTCTTCTTCATTATTGAAAAAGACACCATGGAGGAATGTCGTAAACCGACATTCCTCCCGGTAGTATCTTGTTGAATTTTTACTTACTGTACAGAAGTGTAAACGCCATCCTTGATAACAACAGCCATCGGGCTCTTGTTAACTTCGCCGGTGGCGGCCCAGGTCATGCCCTGACCGGTCAGGCCGTCGAAGGTCATGGTGGTGAACTGCTCAACCATCTTGGCGCACAGATCCTCGTTGGAAATGTTGGCAGGATCCACGTTGGCAGCTACGCAAGCCTCATACAGAGCCCATACGCAGTCGTAAGCATCAGCAGCGAACTGGTTCGGAACCTCGCCGTACTTCTCCTTGTAAGCCTTAACGAAGGCAACCGTCTTGTCATCGGTAGCATCAGCAGAGAAGGGAGTGAGCAGATAAGCGCCCTCAGCCAGAGCGGTGTTGAAGTTCTCAACGCCGAGCAGGCCGTCCATACCGTCAACGCCGAAGTACTTCACAGAGTAATTCATGTTGGCAGCCTGAGTCATGATGATCGAAACGGGAGTGTAGT
>JAZKZU010000020.1:0-9104 GCA_045612825.1 Eubacteriales bacterium | reverse complement strand
GGTGCGGGCCAAGGCCAACATTGAATTGGTACTGTCCCATACCCCCGTTCGTGTCGAGGGTAACATGCAGGTGGAAGGCCTGACGGTAGCCTCGGTGGCGGACAAGACCGAGCGCACCCTTGCTGTGTCGGGCGTATTTGTAGCGGTGGGAACTCTGCCGGCTACGGCGGCGGTGGCCGATGCGGTAGCGTTGGCTGACGGCTATATCGATGCCGGGGAGGACTGTAAGACCAACGTGGCGGGCGTGTTTGCCGCCGGCGATGTGCGCCGCAGTCCCATTAAACAGATCGTAACGGCGTGTGCCGACGGTGCCGTAGCGGCCACGGCGGCAGTCGCCTATCTTGAGGAACATTCCGCATGAAAGAGGTAGGGATACTCTTCTTTATCGTGACGGTTGTTGCGGAAGTGGCAGGCGTGTTGCTGTGGTGGTGGATGAAGCGCAAAAGCCGTAAAGGAATCACGGCGCAGGCCACGGTGTTGGAGCGCATCATGCTCGGCTCGGGTGAGCGGGACACGGTACTGATTGTAGAATATCAAATCGGCGAACGAACGGTAAAGGCCAAGGTCAATGCCGCCCATGCCGCCTTTGATATCGCGCCGGGGGATACCGTAGAGATCGGGTATGAGCCCGACCGCGCGGGGGATATTGTACTACGCACGGTGAAATGTCCCGTATCGGTCTTTGCCGTTGGCGGCATCGCTTTTCTCATGGGACTATTCTTTTACTTTATGGGGTAAACTATGAAACGATATGGGAGAGCCGTCTACGTATTGGCGGCAGCGCTTTTGATTGTGGGCGTTCTTTACAGTATACTGGAAGGGCTGATGTTCGACCGCCGTTTCTTTGCCGAGCAGTATGAGAAGTACGGACAGGCGCAGGTGATCGGCATGTCGCAGGAAGACCTGATGCGCACCACCGACAAACTGCTTTTGCACATGGAAGGCAAGAGTGAGGATATGGTAGTGATAGCTACCGTCCATGGCATGGAGAGGGAAGTTTTCAACGAGCAGGAAACGGTACATATGCAGGACGTGAATCGGCTGATCGTTGGATTTTCGACCTTTCGGTATATCGCCTTTGGCGTGGCGGGAGCGGCGCTGGTGTCCTTCTTCTTTGTCTGCAAACAACAACGGATACGGCAGATTTGCCGAATCGTATTGACGGCCGGTTTGTGGCTGGTGCTGGTGTTCGGCCTGCTGGGCTTGTGGGCGGCTTTGGACTTTTCCTCTTTCTGGACAAGTTTTCATAAACTGCTCTTTACCAACGATCTGTGGCTGATGGATCCGAATACCAGTATTATGATCAATATGTTTCCGGCGCAGTTTTTCTCAAATTTTATTATGACATTTTTAGGCCGTGCCGCATGGATGATCGGGTTACCGATGCTTATTTGCGGGGCGGTTTTGATACTACGGCGCCGCGCGGCGTAAGTGTAAGGGGGTAAGACGATGGAAAAGACCTATATTGTCATAGATCTCAAGTCGTTTTACGCCAGTGTGGAGTGTGTGGAGCGTGGGCTTGACCCGCTGACCACCAATCTCTTGGTGGCCGATGCGGCCAAGACCGAAAAGACCATCTGCTTGGCGGTGAGCCCCACGCTGAAAAGTTACGGCATTTCGGGGCGTGCCCGCCTGTTTGAAGCGGTGGAGCAGGTAAAGGTGGCCAATCAGGCACGCAAGCAGGCCTTGGGCGGTGAGTTTATGGGATCGTCCTTTGATGATGCCGAACTGAAAAAGAATCCGTCCTTGGCGGTGGATTATATTGCCGCTCCGCCCCGCATGGCCCTGTATCGGCAGTACAGTACCGAGATTGTGAAGATCTATTTTCAGCACGTATCGCCCGAGGATCTGTACGCTTACAGCATTGATGAAGTGTTCATTGATGCGACGGCCTATCTGCGCCGAAGCGGATTGACGGCACGGGAATTTGCTCGCAAAATCATTCAGGACGTTTTGCGGCAGACGGGCATTACCGCCACGGCGGGGATCGGCCCGAATCTATATCTGTGCAAGGTGGCCTTGGATATTACGGCCAAGCATATCCCCAGCGATGAATACGGGGTGCGGATTGCCGAACTGGACGAGATGACCTACCGTCGGCAGTTGTGGACACACCCGAAGCTGACCGATTTCTGGATGATCGGCGCCGGCATTTCCGAGCGGTTAAAGATGCTGGGGCTGTATACGATGGGCGATATTGCCCGCTGTTCGCTGACCGATGAGGAGAAACTCTATCGGGAATTTGGCAAGAATGCCCAATATATTATCGATCAGGCGTGGGGCTGGGAGCCGGTCACCATTGCCGATATTAAGGCCTACCGTCCCGAATCCACCGGTGTAAGCTCAGGGCAGGTGTTGCAACGTCCCTACACCGTCGCCGAGACCCGCATCATCGTGCGGGAGATGGTGGATAGTTTGGTGCTGGGCTTGGTCGAGCAAGGACTGGTGACCGATCAGATTGTACTGCATATCGGGTACGACATTGAGAATATAGGCAAAGCTTATCAGGGGCAGGTGGAGGTTGACCGATACGGGCGCAAAGTGCCCCGCCACGCCCACGGCACGGCCAATCTGGACGGGTACACCTCGTCCACCAAAGCCATTACCGATAAGACCTTGGCGCTGTTTGACCGCATCATCAATAAGAAACTGCTCATCCGCCGCCTGTATGTGACGGCCAATCATTTGCAATCGGAGCAAGAGGTGGCACAGCAGGTACAGCAGATGACCCTTTTCGAGTCGGCGCAGGCCGAGCGGGTATTGGAGCGGGAGCGCAAGATGCAAAAGGCGGTCATCGGGATCAAGAGTAAATTCGGCCCTAATGCCATTTTGAAGGGAACGAACCTCAAAGAGGGGGCGACGGCGACCGAGCGCAATCATACCATCGGAGGGCATAAGGCATGAGCGGATTTCCTTACGAAGATATTATCGGGCGGGAGCGCCCCGTGTCCCAAAAGCATCCGCAGGCCTCGATGAGCGACCGTGCGGCACGTTTTTTGCCCTTTGCGGCCATCACCGGCTATGAGGCGATGGTGCAGGAGGCGGCACGGGTGACCCAGCCCCGCATCGAACTGGACGAGAACCGCAAGGCGGTGCTCGGCGAGCGGATACGGGAGTCGGTGGGGCAGACGGTGTGCATTACCTATTTTCAGCCCGACGAGAGAAAAGAGGGCGGCGCCTATCTGCGGGTGCGAGCCACGCTTTTGCGGATTGACGAGCATCGGCGTTGTCTGTGCTTGGATAACGGGCAAGAGATTCCTATTGAAAATGTATTTGATGTAGAGACATGAAAAAGGACCTCGAATGAGGTCCTTTTATCATTACCAAGTGATTTCCAATACGATCGGTTCGTTTGCCAGGTCATCCACGGGAATATCCATGATATGCAGGAATTTACGATCGCAAACACCCATGCCGCCACGGAATTCGGGGAGCAGGTCCAGAGAGAAGGGCAGCTGCGTGTTGGTATTCATCAATCGTACCGATTTTGGCGTGTTGGGGTAGTTTTCCAGAGAGACGGCAGTTGATGGAATTCCGTCATGGAAATGCAGGTAGGTTTTGCCGTTTTTCATAGTGGCAACGCACTTGCAGTCACGGGGCTGATAATTGAGGGGATCGGGCTGTGCTTGTTCCAAACAGCCTTCCATACGGTTATACCAGTTTCCGATGCGACGAATGCGATCGGCGTATTCTTCGGTAATCTCGCCTTCGGGGGACGGGCCGACGTTGAGCAGATAGCTGGCGCCCATGCTCATGAAACGGTCGATGGCACAGTTAAGGTGGCGAAGGGAATAGAAGTCGGGCTGTGTACGGAAGCCCCAACTTTGCTGGTCGACCGAGTTGCAAGCTTCGGTCATGGACTCAAAGTAGGGGGTGTTAATGGTATCGTATTCACGCTCGGGTGTTCCGAAATCGCCCTTACTCCAGCCGCGATCATTGATGAGGATATTCGGCTGCAACTTACGCGCCAATTCGTTGAGGGAGGGATCTTCAATTCCTGGCGGAATATCCCAGAACAAGGTATAGATGGGGCCGTATTGAGTCAACAGTTCGGTAATCTGATCTTTGATGTATTGGCGATAGATAACCGTATCCTGCTGATCGGGATGGGAGCAACTGAGGCGCCAAACCTTGGCGAAGGGTGTGTAGGGGTTAAATCCATAGGGATGGTTCCAGTCGGGGTTGGAATAGTACAAGGACAGCAGTATGCCGTGCTTTTGGCAAGCTTCGGCCAGCATTTTCAGAACATCCTTACCGTAAGGGGTATTGGTGATCTTAAAATCGGTGTATTGGGTGTCCCACATACAAAAGCCGTCGTGATGTTTGGTGGTAAAGCAGATGTATTTCATGCCGGCTTCTTTGGCCAGCAACACCCACTGCTCCGGATCGTATTTGACGGGATTGAATTGATACATCAGATCGTCGTACTCTTTATGATCCATTTGGAAACGTTGCAATGCCTGATCTTGTAAGCCGGTCAGCGCATAAATTCCCCAATGGATAAACATGCCGAATTTATTGTCGTGTTTCATGACAACACCTCCATATATTTTCAAGTTCATTATATAAAGGGGGCTTGTTTTTGTCTTTGCATTATGTTATTATCTTTATATAAAATTTGTAATATCTTATGATTTTGAGGGTATTTCTCATGTTTTTCTATCATTTTAGTATGATTCGGACGGGGCATCGTAAAGGCTATGTCTGGCAGGGATGTTCGGATTATTATCTGCTGATGCGTTTTCGTAACGATTTCTTTATACAGATTGATGGGCAGACCCGTTACGGGAAGGCGGGCGATATGGTGTTGCATGCGCCCTATACCGATGCGGTGCACGGGTCGGCGGTAAAGGGCGTTGGCTTTATTAACGATTGGATCTCTTTTAAGGCCGACGAGGCCGAGGCGGAGTTTTTGCGGCAGTTGCCCTATGATACGCCGATACCCGATGACGGAACGGATCGATTTGCTGAGTATTTGGCGCAGATTCATAGCGAAGCGGTTCGACGAGATTCCTTTAGCGACACCCTCATCTCGCATCAGATTTATGGGCTGCTGACGTTGTTGGATCGTTCCCGTATGGAATATGAGAAGCAAGAGCATGACGGATACGGTCCGGTTCATTCGGTTCGCATGGAACTGTATAAAAACTGTCAACAGCCGTGGACGCTTGAGGATATGGCGAAGCATTCCGGCTATTCGGTCAGCCATTTTTGCGCACGGTACAAGCAATGGTTTGGCGTTAGTCCCATGGATGATCTGTTGCAGGCGCGCTTGGATCGAGCCAAGCAATTACTGAACCTGAAAACGCATAAGGTCAGTGAAGTGGCGACTCTTTGTGGGTTTTCTTCCTTGCATTATTTTTCAACCTTTTTCAAGAAACGAACGGGAAAATCACCATCCCGCTATTAAAAAGAGGTCTGCATCGGCAGACCTCTTTTTTTATGCGGATTTCAGGGATAGGCGGAGTTTATCGGCGATCATGGCGATAAATTCGGAGTTGGTGGGTTTGCCCTTGGCGGTGTTGATGCTGTAGCCAAACAGGCTATGGAGGGTATCAATATTGCCCCGATCCCACGCTACCTCAATGGCGTGGCGGATGGCACGCTCAACACGGGAGGGTGTGGTGCCGTATTGCTCGGCAATGGTAGGGTATAAAATCTTGGTCACGCCCGACATCATGGAAATATCGTTGACCGCCATCATGATGGCCGAGCGCAGATAGCGGTAGCCTTTGATATGGGCGGGGATGCCGACATCCAAAATCACCTCGGTGATGCGCACCTCCAACTTGGCGGGATCGATGTGCCCCGTCTTGTCGGCCTCGGCGCAGGGAGCGGCGCATTGGATGATGCGCTCGCACATGGCCTGCACATCAAAGGGCTTGAGGATAAAGTAGGAGACGCCGCTCTGTGCGGCATCCCGCATGACGTCGTTGCTGGTAAAGGAGGTTAGCACGATAAAGGCAGGCGGGTTCTGCAGATGGCATTTCTCGGTTTGGCGAATGACCTGAAAGCCATCCAACGAGGGGAGCGCCAGATCCAAAATAACAACTTGGGGTTGGTGTTTTTCAATGCTCTGTAATAATCGACTCCCGTCGGTCTCGGTTGCGCAGACGTCGAATCCTTTGTCCCGCAACAACTGCGCCGTCCGGTCACAGAACTCCTGACTCGCATCGGCGATTATGACTTTTATCGTGTTTTCCATGATGTTTCCTCCAAAAATTCTTAATTTCTGAAAGAATTATACAACATACTGGAAAATTTTTCAAGTACAAAATTAGAAAAAATTGGAAAAAATGGAAAAATCTTTTTGTCGCAAAAGGCAGAGAAAAGGCCGGACATGTCGGGTTTGTGGGGAAAGGATAGGAAAATGCCGCATCCGGTCGTTGGATGCGGCTGGAAATTAAGAGAGGTCGTCGGCATCGAGCATATGGCCGATGTAGATGCCGTAGCCGGTGGTGGGGTCGCCGATGAGGACGTGGGTGAGGGCGCCGATGATGCGGCCGTCCTGCAGGATGGGAGAGCCGCTCATGCCCTGCTCGATGCCGCCGGTGATGGCGAGCAATTCTTTATCGGTAATGCGGATGACGTAATTTTTTGTGTCATTCCCCTTGAGATCCATTTTTTCAATATTAACGTGATAATCTTTGGTGGTAAATCCGTCGACGGTGGAGCGGATGGTGGCTTCGCCCGTATGCACCTGATCGGCGGTGGCTACGGGAAATTCTTCATTATTTAATAAAGCGTTGCCGGTGATGGTGCCGAAAACGCCCTGCTCACTGTTGATATCCAGTGAGCCGTAACGGACATCCTCAACGAAGGCGCCCTTTAACTGACCGGGTTTGCCTTTTTGTCCGGGGACAACGGCGCCGATATAGGCTTGCAGAACGTCACCGTCGGACAGGGGCATGAGCTGGCCGGTATCGACGTCCGAGATGCCGTGTCCCAAGGCGCCGAAGCGGCGGTTATGCGGGTCGATATAGGTGACGGTGCCGACGCCTGCCGTACTGTCCCGTACCCACAAGCCCAGTTTGTATGCCTGTTGTACGGTGCTGTACAGGGGCGTGACTGAGAGAATACTGACCTTGCCGGAACGGGAATATTCAATCGAGAGGGGATTGCCGTTTGAGGCTTGTACCAATTCAGAAATATCATTATTTGTGGATACAATCTGGCTGTTTATGGATAAAATAATATCGCCGACACGCAGCCCTGCGGTTTTGGCAGGATTACACATTCCTGTTTCGGTTTCAAAGGCGCTCATATCCACAACCATAACGCCTTGGGTATAAAATTTAACCCCGAAGGTCTGGCCGCCCACAAGCAGCGTCTTGGGCTGGCTTTTCTGGTTTATGGTGGCGACGGGCGTGGGACCGACAGTATTGATAAACAGCGCCGCAAAGGATAGCGCGCTGACCAGAATCATAAGAAATTTTTTCCGTTTCATAACTACCTCACTTTCTTTTTTAGTGTTCGCTTTTTGCGTAACGTTATGCGTTTGGTAAAAATACACAAAAGTGAGGATGAAAAATAATGGAAATTTGTTTATTTTAACGGTATCTTTTTTGGTATTTCTGTGGTATCATAATAATACCAAGTAAATAAAGAGGGAGGTAGATAGATACATGGTATCCGGAAAGGTAACCGCTACAAATCAAATCGGATTGCATGCCCGTCCGGCGACGGCGTTCGTACAAAAGGCCAATGAATTCAAATCTTCCATCTGGATTGAAAAGGATGAGCGGCATGTCAATGCCAAGTCGCTGTTGGGCGTGTTGTCCATGGGCGTTGTGCAGAATATTGAGTTTACCATTATTGCCGACGGTGTGGATGAAGAAAACGCCTTGGCGGAATTGATCGATTTGGTAGAAAATAAGTTAGGTGAATGAGGATATGCCCCAAGAGTTTGGGGCATATTTTTTAAGAAATGACGTACAAGGAATTAGGCGAGAAGGCGCTGGGGCTTCCCGAAGAACCCGGTGTGTATCTGATGAAAAATGAAGAGGGGAAGGTCATCTATGTAGGCAAGGCCATCGTGTTGCGGCGGCGTGTCTACAGTTATTTTAGTGCGCCCGAAAAGCACACGCCCAAAACGGCGGCGCTGGTGTCGCATATACGGGATTTCGACGTGATTGTGGCAAAAAGCCAACTGGAAGCCCTCCTGCTCGAAAACAACCTCATCAAGAAAAACAAGCCGAAATACAACATCCTGCTCAAAGACGACAAGGGCTATCCCTTTATCCGCATGACGACGGGGGAGTATCCGCAACTGAAGCTGGCCCGCAAGCTGGGCGAGGAGGGCGAGTATTTCGGTCCCTTTTACGGCTCCCGCTCGGCTAAGTCCATCATCGAGGCGGCTAACCGTGCCTTTCGGTTGCCGACCTGCAACAATCCGTTGCCCCGCAAGGGGAGAAAACCCTGCTTGAACTACCGCATCGGGCGGTGTATGGGGCCATGTAGCGGGGCGGTTACGCAGGAGGCGTATGGGGCGGTGGTAGCCGGCGCTAAGGAGTTTCTGAAAGGGGATATCCACGAAATTTTAGAAACGACGCAGGCGCAGATGGAACAGGCGGCCGAGATGCTGGAGTTCGAGCGGGCGGCCATGTTGCGGGATCGGCTCAAGGCCATTCGCTCCATTTTGGAAAAGCAGACGGTGGCCAGCGACAAGACCTTGTCGGGCGACTATCTGACGGTGCTGACGGGTGAGCAACTGAGTGCCGTTTATATGCTGCGTGTGGATGGCGGAATGCTGGTAAGCAAGCATTGCCATACCGTTAAAAAAGAGGAGATTGACAGCGAATCTTCCTATATAAATGAGTATTTGAAAATTTACTACGGGGATGACCCGTCCGGCATCCCGCGCCGTGTGGTGTGCGGAGTATTGCCCGACGAGCGGGAGATGCTGGCCGAGTATCTGTCGGCGTTGGCGGAGAAACGGGTGCAGGTCATCGAGCCCTACCGTACCGAGGATAAGCAGCTGGTGGCTATGGCCTTGCGTAACGCCAAGGAAGAACTCATCATCCGTGAGGGCAAAACGCAGGAGCATGAGCGAGCCATGTTCGAATTGTCGCAACTGTTGGGCATTGCCGAGCTGGAAAGTATTG
>JAZKZU010000019.1:0-4765 GCA_045612825.1 Eubacteriales bacterium | reverse complement strand
GAGACGGTTATTTCGGGTAATGAAGGGTTCTTCAATCAGTTTGAAGGGCTGTCCCGTCCGATCGAATTTTCCAATCAGGTTACGGCGGTAAGCGGCGCTACCTTTACTTCAAACGGTATTAAAGACGGTATCAATGCCGCTCTTTCTGCTGTGGATGAGGTGCGTTTGAATATTGCACAACCGGGAGGGGAGGGCTAACCATGAGTGATAAACAACCTAATAAAATCAGTAAAATCTTCATGGACGGTATCCTCAATCAGAACCCTGTTTTTGTGCAGTTGCTTGGCATGTGTTCGGCGCTTGCCATTACCGTAAGTGTAAAGAACGGGTTCTTTATGGGGCTTGCTGTTACTGCGGTTTTGATCGGGTCTAATCTGGTTATTTCCTTGCTTCGATCGGTCATTCCCAATCAGATTCGTATTGCCGCCTTTATTGTTATCATTTCGGGGTTTGTTACGGCGATTGAGATGCTTCTGGAGGCGTATCTGCCTGATGTATCGGAAGCGTTGGGACTGTTTATTCCGTTGATCGTGGTAAACTGTATTATTTTGGCCCGTGCCGAAAGTTTTGCCTCGAAAAACAACCCGCTTATGTCGGTGTTGGATGGCTTGTCCATGGGAATTGGTTATACGCTGGTCGTGGTGATTGTTTCGGCCGTGCGTGAGATTCTGGGCTCCGGTAAGATCCTCGGCTGGGATTTTGCCCAGTACATCGGATATGAGCCTGCCGTCATTATGATTCTGCCTGCCGGCGGCTTCTTGGCGCTTGGATTCTTAATTGCCGCTTTCAATAAGCTTTCCGATAAATGGAAAGGAGGCGACAACTGATGCTGCAAACCTATTTTTCAGTGGCTATCACCACCATCTTTATTGAGAACTATGTATTGGTGCAGTTCTTGGGTGTCTGCCCGTTCTTAGGCGTTTCCAAGAAACGTGGCACTGCCGTGGGTATGGGCATGGCGGTTATCTTTACCATGACGTTGTCGTCGATGGTGACATGGCTGGTCAACACCTTTGTGTTGGTGCCCTATAATCTGGAATATCTGCAAACGATTTCCTTTATTCTGATTATTGCTTCTTTGGTGCAGTTTATCGAATTGTTCCTCAAAAAGACGATCCCGTCCCTCTATCGGGCATTGGGTATCTATCTGCCTTTGATTACGACAAACTGCGCCGTTCTCGGTTCGGCCATTTTGGGTATTCAGCGCCAGTATGATTTTGGCTTGGCTACCTTCTACGGCTTTGCTTCGGGTGTATCCTTCCTGTTGGCCATTTTCCTTTTCGCTTGTGTGCGGGAAAGAATTGAGCTGAATGATATTCCCAAACCGTTCAAGGGTTTCCCGATTGCCTTGATTACCGCATCCTTGTTGGCCATTGCCTTCTCCGGTTTTTCCGGTATGAAGATATTCGGATAAGGAGGGAGAAGGATGACAGTATTTGAACAGGTCTTACGTGCGCTTATCCCGCTGGGTGTTTTCGGTTTGATCTTCGGTGCTTTGCTTGGTGTAGCCAGTAAAGCTTTCAAGGTTAAAGTGGACAAGCGTATAGATGAGATCAAAAATATTCTGCCCGGTGCTAACTGCGGCGCTTGCGGCTATGCCGGTTGTGCCAACTATGCCGAAGCCATTGTTAATGATAAAGCCCCCGGCAATAAGTGTATGGCCGCTCCGCCTGAGGTGAACGAGCAGATCGGCAAAATCATGGGCGAAGAAAATAAAACCGATACCGTTCGTATGCGTGCACAGGTTATGTGTTCGGGTACCAATGATCTGGCCCGCCATAAATTCCAGTATGACGGTCTGATGGACTGTGTATCGGTATCCCGTATCGGCGGTGGCGACAAGGAATGTCCTTACGGTTGCTTGGGATACGGTACTTGCGTGCGTACCTGTCCGTTTGGTGCGATTAAGATTGAAAACGGCGTGGCTGTGGTGGAATATGAGAAATGCGTAGGCTGCGGACTGTGTGCCAATGCCTGCCCTAAGCATATTATTCACTTGGTTCCGTTTTCCGGCCAGTACTGGGTGGGTTGCTCCTCCCGTGACCATGGCAAAATGATTCGTTCTTATTGCCAGATCGGTTGTATCGGATGCGGAATTTGCCAGAAAAATTGCCCGACCGATGCCATTAAAGTGGTAAATCACTTGGCTGAGATTGATTATGACCGTTGTATTCAATGCGGAACGTGCTTTGAGAAATGCCCCAGAAGTACGATATGGTTTGGCGAATTTCAAATGAAAAACGGGGATACCCGTCAATAACACAAAACCTCCGAACTTGGTTCGGAGGTTTTTGCATAGTGCGGAAGGATGTGGATATACTAATCACAAAATTATGATAGGAGAGCCAATTATGAGCAAGATCAAGGTTGTGCAGTATGGCTGCGGCAAAATGAGCAAATATATCCTGCGATATCTCTATGACAAGGGGGCGCAGGTCGTTGGCGCGATTGACATTGATCCGCAGATTGTCGGTATGGATATCGGGGATTATGCCGATCTCGGATTTAAGACGGGCATACTCATCAGCGACGATGCCGATGCGGTGCTCGATAATGTAGATGCGGATATTGCCATTGTAACGTTATTCAGCTTTGTCGGGGATTGTTATGAGCATTACGTCAAATGCCTAAGTCGCGGTATCAACGTCATTACCACCTGCGAGGAGGCTACCTATAGCTGGACGACCGATCCAATCCGTACCAATAAATTGGACAAACTGGCCAAAGACAATGGCTGTACCTTTGTGGGGAGCGGCATGGAGGACATCTTCTGGGTCAATGCCGTGGCGCATATTGCCGCCGGTTGCCATAACATCTCCCGCATCGAAGGTGCGGTCAGTTATAATGTAGAGGATTACGGATTGGCCCTGGCAAAGGCGCACGGTGTTGGCTTAACCTATGAGGAATTTCAGAAGAAAATAGGAGAACCCGAACAGTTTGAGCCATCCTATGTATGGAATTCCAATGAGGCATTGGCGCAGAAAATGGGGTGGACGATCCAATCCCAAACCCAAAAGCACGTCCCGTATTTTGAAAAGGGAAGCGTGTATTCGACAACCCTCGGCCGTGAAATTACGGAGGGGCAATGTTTGGGCATGGCGGCCATTGTGGAAACCTACACCCACCAAGGCCCTGTGATTCAGACCCGATGCATCGGCAAGGTGTACGGCGAGGATGACGGCGATATGTGCCAGTGGCGGCTGATCGGAGAGCCGGAAACGGAATTTCAGGTGGTGAAGCCCGCCACGGTTGAGCACACCTGCGCTACGGTTGTAAATCGTATCCCCAGTGTGCTGTGTGCGCCTGCCGGAGTGGTGACGGTAGACCAGTTAGAGCCGATAGAATATCTGACCTATCCTATGGAGTTTTATTGCTAATCAAAAGCGGCAGAGGTTCTGCCGCTTTTCTTTGCATATTTACCCGCCTGTTCGAATAGGTTATAAAGACAGGAGGGGGACTGTATGAGAATTGTAGTGTTTCGTAAAAATGCCGTTATTGCAACCATAATATTGGCCGTTGTAACATTGGCGGCAGTGATTTTTTCGGGTAGTGTTGTGCAAAGTGCTATGAGCACAACGGCAGCCGCTCGTAGCCTTCCCATTTACAGTGTTAAACGTAATGATAATAAGGCATCCATATCCTTTGATGCGGCATGGGGAAATGAGGACACACAACAAATTATTGATATTTTAGCAGAATATGAGGTTAAGGCAACCTTTTTCGTTGTAGGGGAATGGGTGGATAAATATCCCGAGTCGGTCAAGGCGTTGCACGATGCCGGTCACGAGATTATGAACCATTCCGATACTCACCCGTACATGACAAAACTATCGGCGCAGGAAATGCTAAAAGAGGTAAACTCCTGTTCGGATAAGATCGAAACGGTGACGGGAGTACGTCCTCATTTATTCCGCCCGCCTTACGGGGATTATAACGATCAGGTTGTGGATACTTTGCTGGAAAACGGATACTATACCGTCCAATGGTCGGTCGACAGTCTGGATTGGAAGGATCTGTCGGCTAAAGAGATCACATCTCGGGTCACAGGTAAAATGGAAGCAGGTTCAATCACCTTGTTTCATAATGCGGCATTGCATACGCCCGAGGCCTTGCCCTCTATTTTGGAGTATGCTAAAGAAAAGGGCATTGAACTGGTTAAAATCTCCGAATTGATCTACACGGAAAATTATAAAATAGATCATACAGGGCAACAATATCAAATAGATCAACCCAAGGAAACGGTAGGAGTGTAAGTCATGGTAAAGGTACTAATGATACCCGGCAAAAGCTTTGATCCTCGTCAGTTTATCGAAATTGTCCGTAATCAGCGGGGTATGCTGTATGTATCGGCCGATTCGGGTGCGGTATGCGGGGATGCGGCAACGCAATTACTGATACTGGAACTTCGGAATGTTGCCGGACCTTGCGATTTTGGCGCTGACATTGTGCTGATTGGAAATGACGTTGCCGATATACAGGATCTGCCGTGCCGATGTATAAGAAAGAATGCTCTCGTTGTCTTTGATCCTGCAGATGCCGTCCATTGCCGTTTTATTGAAAAGCGCGGCTTACGGCCGATCAGTTGCGGAATCGGGGAGCGAAACACCCTTTCCGTTTCCAGTATTACCGACGAGGCTATTGTGGTAACGGTGGGGCGGGATGTGCAAAACGTAAACGGTGAACTGATTGAAATACAAGACCATGTTTACCATGCGCAGATTTGGGATGTGCCCTCTGCGATACTGGCATGCGCCCTGTTATTGTT
>JAZKZU010000018.1:0-1503 GCA_045612825.1 Eubacteriales bacterium | reverse complement strand
CCGGGTTACGGCCTGTATGACCGTGCTCTGGGCAGCGCCTATATCAACGGCCTGATCGAAGCCAACGGCGGCACAATCGAAGACTAAAACAAACAGGAGGCATCCGCCTCCTGTTTTTTATTTTATCTGATTAAAAACGGTGCTTGCCGCCTGCATGGCCACGCCTTGGCCTGCACCGGCGTGCTCGGCCAGCACAAAGAAGGCAATGGGCAGGCTATCATCGGCCACAAATCCGGTAAAGACCGAATGAGCCGCTTCCCTGTCCTGCTGGGCGGTGCCCGATTTGGCGCCTACCGCAAAGCCGCCGAAGCGCCACGACCCGTACTGGGTTTCTACGTTATTCTGCATAAATTCCGATATGATCTGCGCCGTTTGGGCATTCATGAGCTGTTGCGGGCTTCCCGACTTTTCGGTTACAAGCGTTCCGTTCCCCCGCATCGAACTGCCGCACAGGCGCATCGGTTCGGCCACGCCGCCATTGGCGATTGCCCCGACATACCGCAAAAAGGCCGCCGGATTTACCGTATCCAGATGTTGACCGATGCCCGACCATGCCAACTGCGCATCGGCTCCGTCCTCGATTTTGATAGCGCCGACCGCCGTTTGCTGCCAATCGACGGTGGCCGCACCCGTCAGCCCGACACGCTCGGCCGTCGCCATCAGCCTTTCTTTTCCCACCGCTACGGCCAGTTCGCCAAACGCACAGTTACAGGAATTGGCAAAGGCCTGTTTCAAATCCTGCTTGCCATGGACGCCCGAACAGGTGATCACTTCCCCGCCGATCTCACATTTGCCCTTGCAGGTGAAGGTCATCTCCTGCCAATTTGGCAGATTTTCAATCGCCGCCTGCAAGGTCACAATCTTATAAACCGAACCGGGGGTGTAGGTTGCCGACAAAAACCGATTGAGATACATTCCCTCACCCGATGCCTCGGGCACGGACGTTGGATCAAAGTTGGAGGCGCTGACCATGGTGTAAATCTCGCCCGTTTTATAATTGAGCACGCCAACCACGCCGTCATAATTTCCCAGTGCCTTGGCTGCCGTGGCGCACAACTGCGCATCCAGATTCAAAAGCAGGGTTCGTCCGCCGTTGATATAGCGATACACCCCACCGAAATGGCCAAAATCAATCCATTTTTCCCGATATTGATGGATGACACCGCTACCGATATTGCCCTGCAAATCTCCGATGGCGTGCACGACTGCACGGCGCACCGCCGCATCCTCGTGCCACACCACCTTGCCGCCCTGTGACGAAAAGAGCTGGACGCCGTTTCGGTCGGTAATGCGCAAATCATCTAAAACCCCATTGGTATACAGGTGCGGATTGCGGGTCTGGGTTGCCCATGTCCGCCCCTGCGTGGCATATTCGAACAGGAAAAAGCCGACACCGCCCAACAACAGGGCCGCCAGCACCAGCGCCACGATACTGCGACGGAACAGTTTGTTCATTTGCGCACCCCCCGTCGTTTCTGGGATACCTGTTTGATGGCAAAGCTG
>JAZKZU010000017.1:0-5628 GCA_045612825.1 Eubacteriales bacterium | reverse complement strand
ACCAATCGAGAGGGCGAGGTCATATTCAAGTAGTACTCGGCCATGGGGAGCATGTGCCAGAAGGTGCAGGTGTATGCCGATGCTCTCTCCCGTGCGACGGCAAAGCCGGCGGCGGTCTGTGATCGGGACACGGTGCTGGCGGTGGCGGGGATTCCCAAGAAAGACTATCAGGAGCGGGGCGTGTCCGAGTCGCTGGCCGATCGGATGCACCGACGGGAAAACTACGTACGCCGTGCCGGCGATACCAGCCGTGCGCCGCTGAGCGATAGCGGGTCGGCTTCCCTGTCGGTAGTCGTGCCCATTATCTCCGAAAGCGACTGCATCCGCGCGATCGTCCTGCTCACCCCCGAAAACGGAGCGGTTGCCACCGAACAGGACATCCGCTTAGCTTCCCTGCTGGCGGCAGTGCTGGCATCGGAAATGGCCGAATAGAAAAAGGAGTATTGCTAAAGCAATACTCCTTTTATGTTATTCAAATAGACTTATTTTGCAGCCTTTTCAGCGGCCTTAGCCAGAGCCTTGGCAGCCTTATCGGCGAGGGCCTTGAAGGAAACCATATCGTTCAAAGCAATCTCGGCGAGCATCTTACGGTTGAGCTCGATCTTAGCAAGCTTGAGGCCGTGCATGAAGGTGGAATAGTTCATACCGCACATTTTAGCAGCGGCACTGATACGGGTGATCCACAGTCTGCGGAAATCTCTCTTCTTCTGCTTACGGCCGATGTAGGCGTTCGCCATGGAACGCATAACGGCGATGTTAGCGGTACGGAACTGCTTGGATTTTGCACCCCAGAAGCCCTTGGCCTGCTTCATGATCTTATTTCTGCGCTTACGGGTAGCCAATGCGCCTTTTACTCTTGCCATTTATATCAACTCCTTCGTATCGTATTAATTATTTATAGGGGATCAGCTGCTTAACGGCGTAAACATTGGTCACGTCGGCATAAGCGGCCTTACGCAGATTTCTCTTGCGCTTGGTAGACTTCTTGTTAAGAATGTGGGACTTGTAGGCATGGGCTCTCTTGACCTTGCCCTTTTTGGTGAGATTGAATCTCTTCTTTGCACCGGAATGTGTTTTCAGCTTAGGCATGATAGAACTCCTCTCTGTTGTATCGTTTATTTATTAGGCTTTGCCACAAGAAACATCGTCATATTACGCCCTTCGAGTTTTGCGGGCTTATCCACGACGCCGACATCTTCCAGAATTCCTGCGAACTTTTCGAGAAGCTGGACACCGATTTCGGTGTGAGCCATCTCACGGCCGCGGAATCGCACGACCACCTTGACCTTATTGCCGTCTTTCAGGAAGCGGCGGGCATGGTTGGCCTTGGTATTGATATCGTTATCTTCGATCTTGCAGGAAAGTTGAACCTCTTTGACTTCCACAGTCTTCTGATTCTTGCGCTGTTCCTTATCGCGTTTCTGCTGTTCAAAGCAGTACTTTCCGTAGTCCATAACACGGGCGACGGGCGCAGGCGTAGCTTTGGGTGCGATGAGCACCAGATCCAGACCCCGTTCATCGGCAATCTCGAGGGCGCGCTTGGTGGAAATTACACCGGGCTGGCAGCCGTGGGCATCGATGGCACGGACTTCCTTGACTGTGATCTCCTCATTGATGAGCAAATTTGCTGTCTTTATGCAAGACACCTCCAAACACAAAAAAATACGGAAACAAACCGTTCCCGCACACAAAATAAGCCCATTTGGCTTTCTTTCCTATTGACCGACACCCAACAGACGGCGGTGAGAACGGGAGCGTTCTGCTTTATTGCTCACATAGTATACCTTCTTTTGCCCCGTTTGTCAACCTTTTTTTGAAAAAATCTCAAATCTGACAACTTTCTCCCCTGCCGCCCGCTACAATAGGCTACGGAGGTACATAACCATGATACAAACGAGAAAACGACAATCATCCTTTACCCTTGCCCGACTGTTTGACAACGTCGGCGCTCCGCTGTTGGCCGCCGTGTGCGGGTTTCTTGCCGCTCACGCCTCGCTCCCCTTTGGCCTGCTCCCCTTTGGCGTGGCCGCCGCCTGCCTGTATTTTGACCGTGCCGCCCTCACGGTAGCCCCCGCCATTGGCGCCGCCGTGGGCTATGCCTTGCAGGGCACGGCGGGGCTACCCTACATTGCCGGCATCCTGCTGGCTCTGCCCTTGCGCTTTATTTTGACGGCGCTCATTCGCCGCCTGTCCCGCCAGAGTGTATCGCTGATCACCACGGGCGGCAGCCTACTGCTGACCCACCTGCTGATCTGTTCCTACCACGGATTTCTGACCTTTGACATAATCACCGGCGCCCTATCGATGGCGGCGGGGCTGTGCTTTACCTTTTTCGGCTGTACCGCCCTGCCCGCCGCTGTGCAAAGCGGGACACGGCGTACGGGGCTGACCCAGACCGAGGCGGCCGCCCTGCTCATTCTGATCAGCATTCTCCTGCTCCCGCTGTGCCGCTTTTCGTTTTACGGCATTGCCCCTGCCCGTATTCCTGTCGTATTTATCGTGACCTGTTTTGCGATAGGGGGCGGGGCGGCGATGGGCGGGATGAGCGGCGCAATTGTCGGCACGATTCTTTCCTTTGCCGCCACGGGGACAAGCCATATCATTGCCGCCTATGCCGTGGGCGGTATCCTGTCGGGGCTGATCGGGCGAAAGGGACGGCTGCGTGCCGTTTTCGTTTTCCTGCTGGGCGCTACCGTTCTTTCCTTATATATTAACGGGTCGCTGTCGGCGCTGGCCACCTTGTGCGAAGCCTCCATCGCCTGCGGCATCTACGCCCTGCTCCCCGAAAAGGGAGTGGCGGCCTTGGGGCGGCTCTTTACCCTACGCAACAACGGAAAGGTCGGACAGGCCGACTCGGTCTGCGCCTACGTCAGCCATAAACTGACCGCCACCGCCCGTCATCTCGACCGCATCTCCCGCACCCTTGCCCCGACCGAGACGCCGGTGAGCCCTGCCGATTTGCGATGCGATCTTGACCGTGCCTTAGAACCGCTTTGCCGCCGCTGTTCCCGCAGTACCGCCTGCCGTGTGGGGCAAAGTTTTGATACCGAAAAGATCTTTTCCTCCCTCTGCCGCACGCTGGCCAACCGCCCCGTAACCGCCACCGATCTGCCCGAGCATTTCAAGGAGCGATGCCCCTCCTGGTCGGGCCTGCTCAACACCGCCAACAATACGGGGGCCACCCATCGTACCGCCGTTTTGCAAAATTATGAAGACGATCGCAATAAAACCGTATTAGCCGCCCAGTATGCCTCCCTCGCCCAACTGCTCGACGAGATGGGGCAACAGGTGGGACAGCCGTTGCGCTTTGACGATGCGCTGACCCGCCGCATCGAGGATTACTTTGCGGCCAAGGCAGGGCGGGTGCAGTCGCTCACCGTCTACCGTGACCATCACGACGGGCTGTATATCCGTGCCGTCCTGCGCACCCGCACCGCTCCGAGCGATCGGCGTACGGTGGCCGACCTGAGCACCCTGTGCGGTACAAACCTCACCCTGCTCGCCTGCGACCCCATCGGCGAGGACTGGCATCTGCTGTTGGGGCGGCGGGACAAATTCAAGCTGGAGATCGCCTCGGCGCAGACCAACAAAACGGGCGAATCGGTCTGCGGCGATGCCCTCACTCAACTCTCTCCCCGCCCCTATCACCAAACCGTTGTGTTATCTGACGGCATGGGGTCGGGGCACGACGCCCACCGCCATGCCACCCTGACCTGCGAAATTTTCGAGAGCATCCTGCAAAGCGGATTCGACGTCCCCAAAGCCTTGCGATTGCTCAATTCCACCCTGTTATTGGCGGGCGACACCCAGACCTTTTCCACGCTGGACGTGGTGGATATCGACCGCCTGACGGGGCGGGTCGACCTATATAAACTGGGCGCCGCCGATACGGCGATCCTGCGTGGCGGACGCTTCTACCGCCTGCCCTGTTCCTCCCTGCCTGCGGGCATCTTAAGCAACGCCAAGCCCGAGCACCGATTCTTCACCCTCAAGGACGGAGATATCCTCCTGCTCCATTCGGATGGGGTGGAATTGACGGACGAATTCCTGCTTACCCTGCAAAAAGAAAATGACCTCCACGAGATGTGCCACCAATGCCTGCGCACCTGCGGCGATGGGCAGGACGATTGCTCGGTCATCCTGATTCGGGCAAAAAATCGGTAAAAATTTGTCGTTTTATCAAGATAAAGCAGTAAAACATATTGACTTATTGATTTTGGAAGCATATAATAATAGGTAATTATTTTTGTTTTCCGGGAGGTAAAAACACATGAACAGAGTATACAATTTCTCGGCAGGCCCGTCGGCCATGCCCTTAGAGGTGTTGGAGCGTTGCGCCGCTGAGATGACCGCCTACGGCAGTGCCGGTATGTCGGTTATGGAGATGAGTCACCGCTCGTCCTCCTATCAAGAGATCATTGACAATGCCGAAAGCCTGCTGCGCGAGTTGATGGGGATTCCCGAGAACTACAAGGTTCTTTTCCTGCAGGGCGGTGCTTCGTCCCAGTTTGCCATGATCCCCTTAAACCTGCTCAAGAACAGCAAGAAGGCCGATATCGTGATCACCGGCGCATGGGCCAAGAAAGCCTATTCCGAGGGTAAGAAATACGGCACGATGAACGTGGTTGGTTCCAGCGAGGATAAGACCTTCTCTTATATCCCCAAACTCGATCCCGCTACCTTCACTCCCGATGCCGATTACTTCTATATCTGCCAGAACAACACCATCTACGGCACCCGTTTTGCCAATCTGCCCGAAACCGGCAACGTGCCCTTGGTGGCTGACCTGTCCTCCTGCATCCTGTCCGAGCCTGTGGACGTGTCCAAGTACGGCCTGATCTTTGCCGGCGCCCAGAAGAACATGGGCCCTGCCGGTTTGACGGTTGTGATCGTGCGTGAGGATCTGCTGGGCTACTGTCAGGACTGCACGCCGACCATGTTCCAGTATGACATTCACGTGAAGAACGGCTCGATGTATAACACCCCGCCGACCTACGCCATCTACGTTTGTATGTGCGTGCTCGAGTGGGTCAAGAAGATGGGCGGCCTGTCTGCCATGGCCGAGCGCAACTATGTCAAGGCCAAGTTGCTCTATGACTATCTCGATGCTTCGGCTCTCTTTAACGCCACCGTTATGGGCGAGGACCGTTCGATCATGAACGTGCCTTTCGTTACCGGCAATCCTGATCTGGATGCTGCCTTTGTTAAGCAGGCCACGGCCGCAGGCTTGGTCAACCTCAAGGGTCACCGCTCGGTCGGCGGTATGCGCGCCAGCATCTACAACGCCATGGATCTCGACGGCGTACAGAAACTGGTCGACTTCATGAAGGATTTTGAAAAAGCCAATAAGTGAGGATAATAATATGTATAAGATTCGCTTATATAACAAGATTTCGCAAAACGGCCTGAGCCGCTTTGCCCCCGATGCTTTTACCTATGATGACACCATGGAGGATTACGACGGCATCATGGTTCGCTCAGCCGCTTTGCATGAGGTGGCCTTCCCCGAATCGCTCTTGGCCATCGCCCGTGCCGGTGCCGGTGTCAACAACATTCCCGTGGAAGAATGTGCTAAAAAAGGCATCGTTGTGTTCAACACCCCCGGCGCCAACGCCAACGGCGTAAAGG
>JAZKZU010000016.1:0-1752 GCA_045612825.1 Eubacteriales bacterium | reverse complement strand
ATCGTTCTGGATCACCGCATTTTCCTTTATGATCTGGAACAGGGTATAGGTTGTAACACCATCCTCCACCGTCGTCAATGATGCCACGCCGGTATCAATGCTGGCTACATCCTTCTCAAAGAAAACACCCTTGGTGATCTTATTGGCGTCGGCCGCATCGCTGTAGGCAACCAGCTGAAACAGCGCGTTGGCTGTGGAACCCGTACCACCCGTGATACCCTTGATTCGGATGATATCTCCGACCTTTGCAGGGATTGCATTTGTAACGACCGCACCAGCACAGGAGGACGTGGAGCCAGCGGAAGAGGAAAACCGTGTATCCGTTTTCCAGTCGGAACTGGCGGGGTCTGCCAGATTTGTGAAATTGGGTACTTGTGTGGTAACGTTCTCGCCCGTACCTTCGCAGTTGATAAAGCTGGTCTTTTCCGGGGTAATGGAACCGTTCGGAACAGATGAACCGCCAGTTCCAACAAAATACTGAGAATCCGCATACTCCCATGCTCCCGTATCGGGGTTATAATATTTAATCCTCGGCATGATATCCCTCCTTATTCACCGTATTCCACACCGTAAAGGTCAAACAAAGCCTTCACCTGTTCATCCTTGACGATTTTCTTCTGCTGACCGGAGTTGAGCGCATCGTACACGGTCTGCAATGCGGTTCGGGTTTCAGCCTTTGCCGCTTCCACAGCGGTGTTCAGTTCAGTCTTGGTCATACCTCAACCCCCATTTCACGAAGTGCGGACTGATAATCAGCTTCGGTTGCTTCGTCCTCTGCGGGAGGGACTTCGGATTCATCAACTTCGATGCAGTCGGAAAAATCATCGGTCTTTCGATACAGCTTATGACAATAGCCATCCCCGTAATTGATAACCATACCGGGGGCTGCAACTGCGGCAAACATTCCGTTTTCAGTTAAGAATTTCATTATGCGTGCCCCCAATCAAAGTCATTAAGCATCCAAACTTGAACGTTGTATGTTCCTGCCGCTACTTCATAGGCTCCCGCAGAATTATGGCGAACCTTCAGCGTCATATTTCCTGTTATTTTTCCATCCTTGACAGAAGTACAAGTAAGCATAACGCCGTAGATTCCGTAGTTCTGAGTTGCTAAACCGGTTCCCGTACCATAACTGATGTGACTCAATAGCTGTGCGTAATTGGTTTGTCCAAGCCCATGCAACATAGTACAGTTGTATGGGCTGGTTGCATTGGTTACCGTGCCTGTAATATCTTTCGGTGTGATGAAACCAACATAGACCTCATCGGCACTAAACGCAGAATATACGTTTGCGGGATTTTCAACGAGAGTAATAAACTCCAGATTGTCAACAGTATAAGTTACCGCCGTTGTGGTAGAGGCTTCCACGGTAATGTCAACGTCGATAAACTTTGTTGCACCGATACCGCCACCACCGCTTGCCGCAATATTGGCAATTACCTTGGAAAACCCGTCCACGCCCTCGTCGGGAGTGTATTCGCCGTTTTCGGTTACGGTCAGTTCAGAAAGAACAGGGTCGGATTCAATCCCGGCAATCTCCGTTGCCATCTGGTCAAGGGTCAGTTCATCCGTACCGCCAGTCTTACCCCGGATGGCATCGGCGATGGCTGTCAACTTATCAGTAAGAGCCATTTTCAATCACCCCCAGAGCGGTATTGATTAAGGAATTGATATGGTCATCGGTAGGAATATCCTCGGTCTTAGCATAACCGCTCAGATCAATTTCCGGCAGGTCGATTTCCGGCTCCTCGT
>JAZKZU010000015.1:0-2690 GCA_045612825.1 Eubacteriales bacterium | reverse complement strand
CCCGTAAAATATTTCTCTCCCACCCTGCGTGCCGCCGTGGCCGAAGCTGAGGCCGATGCCAAGGAAACCTTACTGGCCATGCTCCCGCCCGAAATGCAGGATGTGTATGCCGATCTTCTCTATGTCGAGGACGAGCAGACCGAGCGGCTGGTCAAAGCCGCCGATGTGCTGGATGCCTATATCAAGTGCATCGAGGAACTCAAAAGCGGCAATGCCGAGTTCGAGGGGGCGCGCAAAGCCACCTTGCGCAAATTGGAAACGATGGATTGTCCCGAAGCCAACATCTTCTGCGATCGGTTTTTGGACGCCTTTGAAAAAACGCTAGACGAACAACGAGAATTGGAGTGAATGTCATGAAACCTTGGATGAAAAACGCCTTCCGCCTTACCGCCATTACCGTCATCGCCGCCATTCTGTTGGTGCTGTGCGCCCTGCTTCCCGACTTTACCGTGATCGGCGTGCGTGTAGATGCCTTTATCGCTTCGGTACTCCTGCAGGCGCTCCTGTTTATCGCCGTCGGTATCACCGGTAAGCTCTACGGCGGTTGCGTGCTCGCCTTTATCTTCCCCGTGTTGCGGTTTCTGATTATGGATATGACCTCTCCCCTGCTCGTCATCCCCGAGGTCATGGCCGGTTGCTTCATGTTGCTCATTTCGGTTACCGTTGCCCGCAAAACCACCAAGAAAAACGTCCGCCTGCTCGGCAACGTCGGCGCCGCTCTTGTTAACTTCCTCATCCGTTGGGGCATGGTCGGTCTGGTCTACGGCAACAGCAAACTCATTAAAGTCGTCATGATGTTCGAGAATGTCTATGACGAAGCCGGCTACGTCGCAGGCAAAAAAGCCCTGCTTGCCGAAACGGTCGGCGGCCAATTTTTAGCCATCCCCTTAGCCGCCCTCCTCACCTACATCTTCCTGCCCTCGATCCTTAAGTATCTGAAAAAGAAAAAGTATTAAAAAAATGCTCGGAGCCGTTGGCTCCTTTTTTTTTTGTTATTCCATGATCCGTTCTTCTTCGGGAATACAGTTTTCGAAGATAAAGGAATGGTACCCCTCATCGGCGCTGTCCCGTATCGCTTCGTTATCCCGATAGGTCCAGCCAAACATCAAGGGCTTGAACAGTTTGCGGCACAAGCGCAAGCCCATGGTGCGGTTGGCATAGTGATAGGATACGAAATCGGGGCGAGATACCAGATTGACGATCAACTGCCCCACCGCAATGTGAATCAGTAAGGGTAAATTTTCGAACTCTAAATTGGACGCCAACTGCCCCCGCACCCGCTGGGGATCGTTCTTGCGAAACCAGCGAATGATAAAGGGGCTGAACGATTCCACACAGGCATCTCCTGCATATCCGTCCAATTGCCGCTTTACGTCCTGACAAAGGGCGTCGTTACTTAAACTGCCGTAATATTTAACCTCACAACACACCGGCACGTCTTTCAGATACGCCAGCACCTGCGCCAGAGTGGGAATCCGCTCCTGCCCGCCGAGCAGGGTATATTCCTGCAACTGGGCATAGGTCAGTTCCCGTACCTTCTTGTCCACCCCGCACACCCGTTTCAGGGTTTCGTCGTGGAATACCACCGCCTGCTTATCCAGCGTGTACTGCACGTCAAATTCCACACCGTAGCCCGCTTCCTTGGCTCGTTTGAACGCCGCCATGGAATTTTCGGGCGCAAGGGGCGTGCCGTCATGCAAGCCCCGATGGGCAAAAAACTTACCCGCAAAAGCCGATACGTCCCGCTTGCGGGCCGGCTTGATGGCAAAGGCAAACAGATAAAACAAGATCAATATCAGCCCCATCAGCCCCAAAGCCGTCCATCCATACCAAGGCATCAGTCATCCCCTCCTGCTAACATCTCCAAATTGGAGGTCACCGCAGGCTTGGCATCGCCATGGCGAACAAAACACATCGTGACAAAGGCCAGCGCCGAGAAAACAAAAGCATAAGGGAACAAGGTTAGATACCCCGTTACCGCACTGCCCGTCGCCTTCTCCACCGCCTCAATAATCGCACCCGAAAGAATCGGCGTCAGAATCTGCGCCGCCATCGAGAAGGTGTAATAATATCCCGTATACTTGCCGATATTTCCCGATTTGGAAATCTCCACCACCATCGGGAAGGAGTTCACGTTGATGGCCGCCCAACCAAGGCCAACCAAGGCAAAAAGCAGGTAGAGCCACCAGCCGAAGGTACGGGCCGACAAGGCAATCCCGCCCAAGGCCAACGCCATGGTCGCAACGCCAATCAAAATCGTTCTTCGGCGGCCAAGTTTGGCCGACAAATGGCCGATGGGAATAAACCCGATCAGCGCCACTCCCATAGGCACCGCCAAACAGGTCGAGGCCGCATCCAGGCCCATGCCCCAAACATTCTCGGCAAAGCGGGACAGGGCGGTCGTAATGGCGTTATAGGCAAAATACCACAAAGCCACCGAAACCAAAATCAAAATCAAACTGCAACGAACCGAACGGGACAGCTTGCCCCCACTCGCCTGCGCCTGTTCCTCCTGCGAAGGATCCACGCCGTAATTGATATCTACCATCTGTTGTTTAAGCGAGGTTTCGTTCACGGTCAGCATCATGATAAATACGGCAACCGCCATCAGCGCCGCCACCGCAAAAAAGAGCCACAAGTAGTTCTCTACACCCTCGCTGTTCTTCTTTACCAGCAGCATGGTTGCCACC
>JAZKZU010000014.1:0-4221 GCA_045612825.1 Eubacteriales bacterium | reverse complement strand
TGATGCGCTGTTTGCCGAGTACATGGGCGAGGACTATTCGGAAGAGCCCTATCTGTTCGGCAAGGGGTACATGGTGGAGGAGTTTGATGCGGCCGCCCGTGCGCTTGCCGTCGGGCAGGTCAGCGGTGTGGTGCAGACGGCCTACGGCTGGCATATCATTCACCGCCTGCCGCTCGATTGGGACAGGATAGAAAAGAATATCGATGCCATTACCGAGGAATACATCCAAACCCAAATTTCGATGGCGATGGCGCAGGCGGCCTCGCAATACGAAATCATAGAATAAAAAAAGGAGTCATCTTCCGATGACTCTTTTTTGATAGAATTTTTTGCGGCGCCAGATCGACGGGGAGAACAGCAACAGGATGGGGAAAATCTCCAATCGTCCCAGCAACATATTGAAGCTCAGCAGCAGTTTTGACCAGCCGGAGAAGATGGCGAAACTGCCCATGGGACCGACCTTGGACAAGCCGGGGCCGATGTTGTTCAGGCAGGAGGTCACGGCGGTGAAGTTGGTGGTAAAATCCAAGCCCTCCAGACTGATCAGGAGGATGGACACGATAAAGATCATCAGATAGACCACGAGGTACACGTGGGTTCCTCGCACCACGTTCTCGTCCAGCCGTTTTCCCTCGAAGTGCACCGTTTCGACGGCGTTGGGGTGGAGCATACGGCGCAGGTTGCGCCCTGCCGTCTTAAAATAGATGACCAGACGGGACATTTTAAGACCGCCGCCGGTACTGCCGGCGCAGGCGCCGAAGAACATGAGTAAAATCAAGATAAACTGGGAGAAGGAGGGCCACAAATTAAAGTCGACCGAAGAAAATCCGGTGGTGGTGATGACCGACACGACCTGAAAATAGGCATGGCGCAGACCCGTCCAGAACGAGCCGTACATCTGCATAATATTCAAGGCGATCAGCACAATCGCACCCGCTATGATGCACAGGTAGGTGCGCAGTTCCTCGCTTTTGAAGACCTCCCGCATCTTGCCGATGAGCAGGAAATAGAAGAGGTTGAAATTGATGCCGAACAGCAGGCAGAAGGTGCCGATGACGATCTCAAAATAGAGATTATTATAGTGACCGATGGAGAGGGCGTAATTGGAGAAGCCGCCCGTGCCGGCCGAGCCGAAGGCGTTGATACAACTATCATACAGGCTCATGCCGCCGCAGACGAGCATGACAATTTCCAGCACCGTCATGGCCAGATAGATGCCGTAGAGGATGCGGGCGGTATCGCTCATTTTGCTGACGAGTTTGCCGGCGGTGGGACCCGGTACTTCGGCACGCATCAGATGCATGGCCGAGCCACCCGACGAGGGCAGAACCGCCATGACAAAGACCAGCACGCCCATACCGCCCAGCCAGTGGGTGAGGCTGCGCCAGAACAGCAGGCCACGGCCCACGGCTTCGACATCGGTTAAAATAGAAGCGCCGGTGGTGGTAAAGCCGGAGACCGTTTCGAACACGGCATCGATATAATTGGGGATGGCGCCCGACAGGAAGAAGGGCAGCGCCCCGAACAGGGAGAGCAGCATCCACGACAGGGCGACGGTGACCAGACCGTCACGGGCGAAGATGGCGCTGTTTTGGGGGCGTTTGCAAACCAGTAACAGGCCCAGCACCAGCAGTACGGCAATGATGATGCCGAAAGCGGTAATGTCCTTCTCGCCGTAGTACAGGCAAACGCCCACGGGCAGGATCATGGCCAGCGCTTCGACCAGACAGATCTTGCCTAAGACATAGCCGATCATTTTGACGTTGAGCATGGCGTCACCTCAAAATATCACGCAGGTCAGTCAGTTCGGTGTCGGTAGTGACCAGAATCACATCGTCGCCGTTTTGCAGGGCGTCATTACCCGAGGGAATGATGATCTCGCCCGAGGGGCGGACGATGGCGGCCAGCAGGACGCCTTCCTTGGTGGGCAGGTCTTTCAGGGGCGTGCCAAGCTCGGGGAAGGATTCGGTGACGGTGAATTCCAGCGCATCGACCTTGCCGCTGATCAGGTGGTGCAGGGTTTTGGCGGGCAGGCCGTCGGCATTATGCAGGGCACGGACATAGACCAGAATACGCTCAGCCGTGACTTCGGCGGGCGATACCACCGTATCGAGCAGACCCGTTTGGTCGAGCAGGGTGCGCAGGGATTGGCGGTTGACCTTGGTGACGACCTTGCAATCGTTATCATGGGATACGTTCATGGACATGAGGATGTTCGTTTCGTCGATATCCGTCAGCGCCACGAAGGCGTCGACCTCGGCGATGCCCTCCTCGGCGAGCAGTTCGCTGTCTGTCCCGTCGCCATGGATGACCAGCGCACGGGGGACGATTTCGGAAAAGTGGCGGCAGCGCTCCTCGCTCTGATCCACGACCTTGATAGACATACCGGCATCGGCCAGCGACTGGGCCAGATAGTAGCCGGTGGTGGAAGCCCCCACCGCGATGACCGAGCGGGCACGGCTATGGCGCATACCGATGGCACGGAAGAATTTTTCCAGCGTTTGGGCGGTGGCCGTCAGGTAGACGGTGTCCTCGGCCTGCAGGGTGAAATTACCCGAGGGGATGGTGACCTGGCCTTGGCGCACGACGGCGCAAATGAGCACCTGCACACGGAATTTCTTATTCAGATCCATCAGCTTGACCCCGCACAAAGGCGAGTCCTCATGCAGATGGTGTTCGATCAGTTCGATGCGCCCTTTCGAGAAGGCCTCTACCTTGCTGGCGCCCATCAGGCGCAGGACACGGGCGATTTCACGGGCGGCCTCTTTTTCGGGGTTGATGGCCATGGTCAGCCCCAGTTCCCGACGCATGAAGCGCAACTGCTTCTCGTACTCGGGGTTGCGGACACGGGCGATGGTGCGGGCCGTGCCCAGTTTCTTGGCGACCATGCAGGCGATCATGTTGATCTCATCGCTATCGGTAGTGGCGATGAGCAGATCGGCGTTGGCCACGCCCGCCTCACGCTGGATGTCGAGGTTGGCGCCGTTGCCTTCCACGCCCAGAATGTCGTAGGTATTGACCAGACGGTCCAGCACGACTGAATCGGTATCGATTACGGTTACATTGTAATTTCCCCGTGCCAGTTGCGCGGCCAGAGTCTGGCCTACTTTGCCGGCACCAACAATAATGGTATTCATGATGCACCTCACTTTACATACTACTATTATATATCTTTTTGGGGAAATTGCAAGCCTGAACAATTTCTCATTTATCATTTCATACGCCAAGCGTAATTCAGGGAAGTGCAAAATGATGAATGATGAATGATAAATATAAAATTAGTTGAAATGGCAACAAAAATGCGGTATAATGGAAAGAGTGTACGAAGTTAGGAGATTGTTTGTGAACTACATTATACTGGATATGGAATGGAATCAGCCGCCGCATCCCAAGCGCATGGTGCGCAAGCCTGTGGTGCTGGTGGGCGAAGTGATACAGATTGGAGCCGCCAAGGTTAATGAGTCCATGGAGGTGATTGACACCTTTAAGGCGATGGTAATGCCCCAATTTTACACCCATATGCACAAGCACGTGACCCGTGTGACGGGGCTGACCGATGACGATTTGATTCAGGGGCTTCCCTTCCCCGATGCCTTTGACGATTTTGCCAAGTGGTGCGGGGAGGATTGTGTGATTCTCACGTGGGGTCCCGACGATATTCCCATGCTGCGCACCAACATGATGCTGCATGGGCTGGATTGCCCGCTGCCGCCCTGCTACGATTTGCAGATTATTTATGATGGGCAGATCACCCATGAGAACCGCCAACATTCGCTCACGGCCGTGATGGAAGCGCTGGGCGAGCCGGCGCTCGATGCTCACGATGCGCTCAACGATGCGCTCAACACCGCCAAGGTGTGCAAGCATCTGGACATGGTTAAGGGGCTTGCCGAGTACCCTGTTCCCACCCGCAACGGGCAGGAGCGCAAGGGAGTCGCCTACGCCAACAAGGAAGAAGCCATACGGGAGTTGCGAGAGGTTTACTGTCCGTTTTGCGGGCGTCCTTTAATACTCTCTGTATTTAAGGAGCAGGATTCTCGGCACACCGTTTCGGAGGTGGAGTGTGAGAATGGGCATGGTTTGACAGTGACTTTCCGCTTTACCAAGTGGCCCGATCGGCTTTTCACGGCCTCCCGCATCCTTACCGAGCGCACGGCCGATGCCACGGCCGTGCCGCCGCAGAAAAAGCGTCGGCGTCGCCGCAAAAAGAAAACCAATACC
>JAZKZU010000013.1:0-11476 GCA_045612825.1 Eubacteriales bacterium | reverse complement strand
TACGGTGGAGTAAAGAAGTATCAATGGACCGCCATCCCTCTTTCCTTGCATGGTGTGATTGCTAAAAAGAACGGGGAAGTGGTTAACGTTTGCATTGGTGAACAGGAGGACGAACCTGTTTTCTGCGTTACCGATCTGTTGCCGCACTTGGCCAAGGCGCAGGTTACCAAGCCTTTGGGCGAGGCCATTGTCGGTGAAGCTCTGAACGTTTTAATCGGCAGTTGTCCGTTCAAGGATGATAAGGCCTCTGAAAAGGTAAAATTGAATATTCTTAACCTGTTGTATGAAAAATACGACATCACGGAAGAAGACTTTTTGTCTGCCGATCTGTGTGTCGTTCCTGCCTTTAAAGCTCAAGATGTTGGCTTTGACCGATCCATGATCGGTTCGTATGGCCATGACGATCATGTTTGCGCCTATCCGGTATTGACCGGCTTATTAGCCAATAACAGTTCCGGCAAAACGGTGATCGGCATTTTAACTGACCGTGAGGAAATCGGATCTTCCGGTAATACCGGCCTGAAAGCCGATTATGTAAAGAATTTTATTACCGAATTGTGCGCAGGCACCAACACCAACGTGCGTGAATGCATGAGAAACTCCAAATGTCTGTCTGCCGATGTCAATGCCGCATTTGATCCGACCTATCCTGAAGTGTTCGAAAAGCGAAACACCACCAAGCTCAATTACGGAGCCATTATCA
The DNA here is from genome assembly GCA_045612825.1 of Eubacteriales bacterium. GTDB lineage: Bacteria > Bacillota > Clostridia > Oscillospirales > UMGS1783 > CAKSHC01. The sequence goes on along the minus strand of JAZKZU010000013.1, from coordinate 10,773 downwards.
TGAAGTACTCAGGATCCGGCGGAAAATATGACACCAACGATGCTAATGCTGAATTCTTAGGACAAATCCGCAAGATTTTGGATGATAACCACGTGATCTGGCAAACAGGGGAGTTGGGTAAAGTAGATGCCGGCGGCGGCGGAACCGTTGCTAAATATGTTGCCGCTATGGACATTGACGTCGTTGATCTGGGTGTTGGCGTACTTTCCATGCATGCCCCTTATGAAATTGTGAGTAAATTAGATGTTTATATGACGCATCGAGCTATTGAATGTTTCCTGCGTGAAGCATAAAAAACAAGCACCGCTATAAAAGTAGCGGTGCTTCATTTTTACTTTCTGACAGCAAATGCAATCCATTCGCCATCCTGATGTTTTTCGTCAATCACATAGTTAAGATCATTAAGAGCCCGTTCTACATCCTCCTGACGTTCACGGATAATGCCGGATAGAATCAAAACGCCATCAGGATTCATAAACGGTTTAATATCAGCAAGCAGGGAAATGATAACATCCGCAACAATATTAGCCGTAATAATATCATATTGGCCATTAACCTGCTCCAATAAATTGCCAAGTTTTACGTTGAAACGGTCTGCAACACCATTCAGGTCTGCATTTTCTTTTGCCGCCTTAACAGACAACGGATCAATGTCAATCGCATCTGCGGATTTAGCCCCAAGCAGAAGGCCGGTAATTGCTAAAATACCGCTTCCGGTACCAATATCTAAAACATCAACATCCTTTTTAACAAGACGATCCATTAAGGATAAGCATAATTTTGTCGTTTCATGCGTACCGGTACCAAATGCTGCACCGGGATCTAACAACACAATTTTCTCATCCTCACGCGGCTGATACTCGATCCATTGCGGAACAACGGTCAATCGATCGGTCACATGAACCGGCTTGTAGTATTTCATCCATTCTTCATTCCAGTTCTTATCCGGAATTTCATTGATTTTCATGAAAAATTCAATTTGATTTTGCTGTAATAAGGATTGTGCGGTTTGCGCTGTTTCAGCAAGATTGGAAGCAGGGGAGATGTATAAATGAATAATTGGATCATTTTGCATTTTATCCAACAAATCTTTCTCCACCAAATTTGTTTGCTTTACCGCTTCATTTTCCATTAAATCCGAATAGTCTTCAATAAACATACCGTCATGATTTAGCACGGTTAAAATGTTGGAAGCCAATTCGCAATCCGATGATTTGATAGTAATAATGAGTTCATTCCACATAATTTTTCTCCTCTTGACAGGGAATATCTTTTGTGATAAAATTAAACAAAATAAATGTTTTGCGCAATAAGGGGGAGTGAAAAATGTCAAAAATAGCCATTTATGAGGCTCCGGAACCAATTCGCAGCTTTCTGATCTATGCACAGACCATTCGCGGACGATCTGAGAAAACAATTAACGAATATTATTTTGATTTGCGGACATTCTTTCGTTTTATTATTCTCAAAAAAAATCTCTGTCCAAAATCCATTGCATTTCATGAAATCGATATCAGCATCATTGACATAAAACTGATTGAATCCATTACCATCTCTGATGTCTATGAATTCTTCATTTTTATGGATTCTGAACGTAACAACAATAATCGAACCCGTGCACGCAAAGCATCTGCATTAAAAAGCTTTTATAAATATTTAACCATTAAAGTCGGCTTGTTAGAAAAAAATCCTGTTGCTGATCTGGACCTCCCCAAGGCTCAAAACAAATTGCCGGTTTATTTAGAATTGCCGGAATGTCTAAAATTGCTAAAAGCCGTTGATGGAAAAAATCGTCAGCGTGATTTTGCCATTCTTATGGTTTTTTTAAATACCGGAATTCGATTATCTGAATTAGTTGGAATCAATTTGACCGATATTTTCGAGAATCGCTTACGAGTATTCGGTAAAGGCGGAAAAGAACGTGTCGTATACTTAAATGAAGCCTGCTTAAATGCCATAAACGCCTACCGCCAAGTCCGCCCTGTTGACGGAGTGATTGATATAAAGGCACTGTTTTTAAGCAATCGACGCACCAGAATCAGCCATCAGATGGTACAGAATTTAGTAAAAAAATACATTGAAAAGGCCGGATTAGACCCTCAGCGGTATTCCGTCCATAAACTTCGCCATACAGCGGCAACTTTGATGTTCCAAAACGGTGTTGATATTCGTGTATTAAAAGAAGTTTTAGGGCACGAAAACTTAGGAACAACACAGATTTACACGCATTTAGGCGAAGCCCAACTGGAAGATGCCGCCAAAGCAAACCCCTTAAGCAAATTAAAAGATCTTACCTGATCTCCCCTATCCAAATGAAAAGCCGTACCGTTTCATGGTGCGGCTTTTTTATGCACGGGGATGGAACTTATTATAGACATCCTTATAACGATTTTTAATAATTTTGGTGTAAAATTGCGTAGAAGATATATCCGTATGTCCCAGCATTTCCTGAATGGCTCGAATATCAGCCCCGTTTTCCAGCAAGTGAGAGGCAAATGAGTGTCGGATCGTTTGCGGGGTAATATCCTTATTAATACCCGCACTCTGTGCGTAGGCCTTAATAATTTTCCAGAAACCTTGACGGGTTAATCTTGCACCGTTTGTGTTAACAAAAAGCGCCTCATTGTCTTCACGATCCAGCAAAAGCGGGCGAATTTTGTTGATGTATTCCTCCAATGCCTTTGCCGCTGTTTTATACATCGGCACAATGCGACCGCCATTACTGCCGGTACAATGAATGATACTTAATTGAATATTAACATCCTGAATGTTCAAATCCACCAATTCCGTAACCTTCATGCCGGTAGCATACAACAACTCCAGCATGGCCTTATCACGAAATCCTTTTGGTGAAGTGCACTGCGGTTGATCCAGTAATAAATTCACTTCATCAGCAGTAAGAATATCCGGCAGTTTGCGATTGGTTACATGATGGCGGACCTGCTTTGCCGGATTCTCCGAAATTTTGCCCTGTATCATTAAATACTGATAAAAACTACGGATGGATGACAGATTACGAGCTATCGTATTTTCTGATTTTCCCGCTTCTCTTAATTGTGCCAAATAGAGATCAAGGATATCTTTTTTTACAACAAGAGGATCTTTCTTTCCTTGCGCCACCAAAAAGGCAAAATACATATCCATATCCCGACGATATGACGCAAACGTATTTTCAGTAGCGTGTTTTTCTTCTCTTATGTAAGTGAGAAATCCTTTTAAAATTTTGTCCATAATACGTCCTAACAAAATAATTTAATTACATTTCCTGTTAAAAAAATATCCATAAGCACCGTTAAATAAGCACCGACAAACAGAACCAAAAAACAGAGACAATATTGACGCACATCGCCACTTTGCGGCGATCTGGCATATTCACGTCGCCTAAAAGATAATGCCCGAAGAAAAGCAAGATGCGAACCAAGAATAAGACAAAGGCAACTGATCATAGCCTGCGGCAGTATACCCATTGCACACATCAGAATTCCCTTTGCGCCAAAGATCTTAAAGTAAAATGCCGCCGTGAACCCATAAGAAAACCCTTTGATAAACGGAAAAATCGGAATGAATATAAATCCGTAAACCGACATCCCCATTAAAAACAAACCACAAAAAAATAGAAAAAAAATAATCAGATCATTTAAGAGGACTGTAGACGGCGCGACCGAAATATGTATACTTTGCGCATAACCAATCAGTATACTTTCTATCTTTTCCGACCTGCCGGCAACCAAACTCCCTAATGCAACACCAAAATACAAAGCCGTAATCAGCAGCATATATATTTTCTGCGTTGATGTTATACGGAAACTTAATTTGAAGTTCTTTTTAATCTTATATCTCACAAATTGTCCACCTTTACATGTCAGATACCTTATAGTATTCAAAGATGGACAAGATTATGCTATTTACTTAATTCATTCGCTCGCTTTGTGCAGGCCGCCATAGCCTCACAAATAATATCACTAAAGCGATTTTCCCTAAATACGCGCAAAGCTTCCTGCGTTGTTCCTCCCGGAGAGGTTACCATATCCATAAGCGCCTGAGGGTCCATATTGCTCTCCATAAGCATATGCGCACTGCCGATCAATGTATGGGAAAATAGCATCAACGCATCATTCTCATTGATTCCCTCCGCTCCGGCATAATCCATTACCGCTTTCGCAAACAGGAAAATATAAGCCGGACTGCTTCCGTTGATACTAATGCTGGCATTCATTAATCTTTCAGGAATATCATAAACAACACCGGCACCGCTCAATACGCCTTTGATCGCATCCACCTGCTCATCGGCGGTATGGGCATTGGCGCAAATACTGGTAGCGCCATACCCCAACATCATGGGCGTATTCGGCATAATCCGTACAACAGCCGGAGTATGTTGAGCAAAATATTCACTGATATAATCCGTGGAAATACCGGCCACCATCGAAACAAATAATTTCTTACTCCAGTCAATGGAATATTCGGATAATTGCATCAGAACATTGGCGATTACCTGCGGCTTAATTGCCAAGAACAAACAATCACAGGTCTGCGCCATCTCAAGTAGCGACTCGCAATAGGAAACCCGCTTACCAAAACGCTCACATTTACTGCGGTCAATGTCATAGGCAAACAGTTGACATTCCTTGTCGTTATTCAATATCCCGTTAATAATGGCCCCGGCCATATTGCCGGCGCCGATAAATCCAATAGTAAGATTCATAATTATGTCTCCTAATTCGGGTGGGTGCTTTCTACTATAATACAAATTTACAAAGATTTCAAGAGATTTTTGCAAAAAATAATTTTTTATTGGAATTATGTCTACTTCTTTATGTAAACATTTGAAAGCAAGAAAAACAATTGCCTTTTCATGTACAATATGTTATACTTAACTAAAGAAAGGAGTACATATATGTTCTGTATATATTGTGGCCGAAAAATAGACGACACCAGTCGTTTTTGTCAATACTGCGGAAAACAAACACTCCCCTCCCCTACTATCCTCTCAATTTCCAAACCCAAATCCCCAAGCATAACTCCAGCCATTATCGGGCTGGCCCTATCCCTGATCGGAATTACCCTCATAAGCACCCTGCCTGACATTGGCGCATTTCTGGGAATTCTGATAAACATTGCCCCTATCATTCTTTGTTCTCGACAGATAAAAAACACACAGGCAAAATCCATCGCCATAACCGGACTATGCCTTAGTGCCATCGGAATCCTTCTCGGAATTGCCATAATTATCTGCCTTATCGCATCACCAAATTTTTGATAAAATATAAACCCCCCATTGGTCACACGGATTACCCGTATACCAATGGGGGTTATTTTAATAAATTACTTTCATCAACTTGCAATTTCCGCATCTCCGATTTTACCCCGAATCTCCTCAAGCAATTTTCGATCCGGCACCGGATATTCTTTCTGAGGTAGCAAACCAAGCCGCTCCGCCTTTGCCAGCCCCGCACGATGATACGGCATGAGCTCCACACGCATATTGGGATATTTCGCCTTAAGACGTACAATCTTTTCAATAAAATCATCGTCCAGATTCCCGTCCGGCACAATCGGGCATCGCAACAAAATATTAGCCCCTAACCGATATAACACATCGAGATTATGCAGAATAAGAGTATCCTCTACTCCCGTCAATTCCTTATGCTTTTGCGTTGATGCCTTACAGTCAAACAAAAAGCAATCACACAGCGGAGCTATCTTCTTATAGTGATCGGTATTGGCGTGGCCACAGGTTTCCATCATGAATGAAATTCCTTCTTCTTTTGCCTTGCATGCCAGCTCATAAGCCAGATCAAACTGTGCCATGGGCTCTCCGCCACTTACCGTCATTCCGCCATTATTTCCGTAAAACGGCCGATCCCGCCGCACAACCTGCATAATTTCCTCAGCCGTCATCTCCTTACCGATAATCTGCCGAGCGCCGGTCGGACACCCCTGTTTGCATTTTCCGCAGTTGATACACAAAGAAGGATCATATTCTTCCTGCGCATCAAACGACAGGGATTCCATGTTGTGGCACCACTTGCAACGAAGCGGACACCCCTTAAAAAAGACACAGGTACGAATACCGTCCCCATCATCGAGGCAATAGCGCTGAATATTAAAAATCATATCAATACTCCGTACGGTCGATAATCTCTTCCTGCAAAGCCGGAGTCAGACGGACAAAATAATCGCTATAACCACCGATTCGCACGATGAGATCCCCATGCTGCTCGGGATTTTCACGAGCGTCAATCAGCGTTTGCCGATCCACAACATTTACCTGCATTTCCAAACCGCCACGACGCACGAAAGTACGAAGCAGCTGAACAAATTTCTGTTGATTTTGCCCACACAAATTATTTCTACCGAATTTTATATTTACAACCATACCGCCAAGGAACTCCGCCTGATCCCACGAACTAAGCGACAGGATCATAGCCGTAGGCCCGTTGGTGTCCCTACCCTGAACGGGAGAGCACCCATCCGAATAGGAATAATTCGCCTTTCTGCCATCAAAAGTAGCGCCCATTTTCGATCCCCGTACCGCATGACCGATATAAGAAAAAGAACCGGGAATCATAGTGTCGCCACCCAGAAGCGGTTCACGGAAGACATGCTTAATGCCGTTGGCCAGCATTTCCGCAACCTGATCTGCCGAAACATCGTCATTACCGTAGTGCGGGAAATGATGAATAATCTCTTGCCGCAACACTTCTTCATTCTCAAAGTCATGATCAATGATATGACAGAACTCCGAAAGAGTTATTCGCTTTTGACTATATACCAGATCACGAATTGCAATCAGTGAATCCACCGCATTGGAAAAGCCCAGAAATACAGGCTGTAAGAAGGTGTATCGCTCGCCACCCTCCATAATGCTCTTTCCGCGACCAATGCAATCCTCCACCAAACAGCACACCCGCATCGGGTCGTTACTGTTACGGCTGGCTTCCAGCAGACGGGAAAAATAGGCAAACGGCTTCTCTTTTACGTCTTTCTGAATGGCATCAATATATAATTCTTCTAATTGCCCATAATCCGAACAATCCATATTCGCCTTTACCGTATCCACCAAAATACGAGGCAAATCAATGGAAAAACAGGTGGTATGCGCACGAGTGCGGCCAACTACGCTGATTTCTGCACAGGTAGTGTGGATATAATTAACCGAATCCTCCACCGTCACGCCATAGTTACGCAACGACTTCACAATCTGATCATCATTATAGAATGCCGGATGGGTCGTACCGTGCGACAAAATTTCAGTCGCGTACTGCAAGATATCATCGCTCGTCTTTTCATTAACCGCAAGAGCACCATTGGGGTCAGGCTGATGAATATGATCCAATGCCGTAAGGAACATATAGGTCAAATCATTTTCAACAACATTTCCGGCAACATCCTGCCCACCAACAATGAAGCCGCAAGCCGAACGAGAAAAGACACGAGTGGATACGCCAAGACAAAGATTGTCAACCATGTCCTGCGCCTCCTGCTTGGTTAAGGTACCGTTCTTAATATCCTTCTCATAAAAAGGATACAAATAACGATCCGGCCTGCCAAGCGGGTAAAGACCAAACAGGTTACTCAAGAAGAAATGAACGCTCTGTACAGCCTCATGGAACGTAGTAGCCGGCTGCGCAGGCACCTTCTCCATAACCGCCGCCATGCGAAGCAATTCCGATCTTCTTGGCTCTTTCGCAGTCTCCGCCATCTCGTATGCTTTTTTTGCATAACGGGAAGCCAAATCCAGTACGGCATCCAACTCAATTAGGCAGCAACGATAAAATTCATCCTTTTTTACTACGTCAAAGTTCGGATATACCGACGGATCATCATAGTTCAATTTTGCTAACTGCTTATGAATTTCATCCTTCAATCCGTTAATACCCAAACGCAATAATTTTTCAAAATCCATAGATAAATGGGTATTACGCAAACCAAACATCTCAAGCGTTGAGGAAGACATGATGAACATATCACACAGCTCATCATATCGTTTTTGCTCTTCCTCAGTATATTCCGGCAGATATAAATGCCCCAGCAAGACCTCATTTTCCAAAATGACCGGCTGGGCCGCATACAGTTCGGCAGCCTCCGCATAAGAACGACGCAAGCGCGAGGTATACGCATCATAATGCTTCAGATACCCCTCCAAAAAACCAAGAGTGATCCAACGGTCACCCGTACAGAAGTGCCGATATTTTTTATCCACATACGGATTCGTCTCCTGCGGCACCGGCAATTTCATATACTCTTCTTTGATACCTTTAACTCTCTGACTGATTGCTAATGGCTGATACTTCATAATACACCTCTCAAGTTCGGACTTGACAAATTTTATATTTGAATTATAATCATAGTATATTGTCTAAAAATTATATTGTATAGGATTTATGCAATAGAAATATAAAAAAACGAAACTAAGTTGAGGTAACCATGTACCATATTCCCATTATTGATACAAAAGATAGCGCCAAACAAATTGAATTTACTCACCATGACTTTATCGCACCGGCCCATCATTGGAACAAGGCCGAAATATGTTTGGATCACATCAAAATCAACTTCTTCATAAAAGGAGATTTTTATGTGTTTGTGAACAACAACTGCTATAGTCCCCTATATGGCGATATTCACATTCATCCTCCCGCACAAATTCACTGCGGAAATATCCTCAAAACAACCCATCTTGACTACTATCAATTAGATATCGGCATCCATGCATTCTCGCAGGTATGCGGCGGTGACGACTTGCTCAAAAAGCTTATTCAAAACAGTTTTGATCAGCAAAATTCTCTTAGGCCGCAAAAAGAAGAAATACAAAACATGGTACGCCTTTTCCAACAATTAGAGCGTGCCGTCAGCCAGAACAACACTCCCCTATCCTTCGCACTGGCTATTGAAATCGTTTGCCTAATCAACCAAATCAGCCAAAATGCATGCCCAACCTCCCATTCTACACTCTCAAAAACAACCGCAGACATCATTCATTACATTGAAGAACATTACAGCGAAAAAATCCACCTGCAGGATTTGGCCGATCGTTACAAGATAAGCTCAACATACCTGTCACAACTTTTCAAAAAAGAGGTCGGATTTGGCATACACGCCTATTTAACCGAATACCGAATCATGCAAGCCACCTATTTATTAAAAACACATTCGGTAGCAGAAACCTGCTATTTATGCGGATTTTGCGATTCCTCCCATTTTATCACGGCATTCAAAAAAAGATTTGACATGACCCCCGCCAACTACCAAAAGAAAATAAACACATTAAAAAAAGAGAGAAGTTAATCTTCTCTCTTTTGCTTTAATGCATTCAGATAAAAATGATATATGGACGCGAGTTCTTGCCATGTTTTTGCAATCTCATTTATCAGATCAGGAGAACGGAACAAGTCATCCAGCGGATATTTTGATGATAGATAAAACCGCTTCTTATTCATATAATTCTTGATCGCATCCGGCATATCGGGGTAATGATCCCGCTTATAGTTTTCACCCATCAACTGAATGCGTGAATTGGCATCAATTGTCTCGACGATCCCTTGAAACACGTCGGCATTTTCAAGCACCGACTCCCGAAAAGCCATAATACCGGCATTTGTGGCATGATACACAAAAAAGCCGCAACTCCATTCTCGGTGATTTGCCGAAAAGAACATACCCGGAGTATCTGATTCCTCATCGGCTACCGAAGCGCAAAAATGAAGATACATATAATCCTTGATCGGATAAACCTTTCCCGTATAGCGAAAATCGTTAAACGCACGGGAAATACAACGGCCGGGAACGGTACACATAGACTCGTCGATCGTCTGCGCAACAGGCAATAATGATTGATGCAATAAACGCAAGGGATCACGCACATAATCGATATAATTTTGCTTATTCTTTTCGTAATAGGATTTGGAATTATCCAGATAAGCACCCCAGAAATATTCTATTGTCTGATCGCTAAAACCTTTAAATCTGTCCATCTTTCATAAGCTCATCCGCCGTCAGCAGTGCCGATTCGGTAATATTCACCCCGCCGATAATGCGAGCCACCTCATGCCTTCTGCCTTCATAATCCAACAGCTGAATTTCCGTGAATGTCTGATTATCATGCGTATGTTTGCTAATATAAAAATGCTGATCCGCCATGGCGGCAATTTGCGCCAGATGCGTTACGCACAATACCTGCGTTTTCTTCGAAACTGACTTAAGTAAAATACCGATCTTTTGCGCTGTTTTTCCGCTAACACCGGAGTCAACTTCATCAAAAATCATAGTTTCTGCCATACCTTTTTCCGACAACACCTGTATCATAGCCAGCATGATACGGGATAATTCGCCGCCGGATGCTGTTTTTGCCAGCGGCCTGGGCGCCTCGCCCGGATTTGACGAAATATAAAATTCAACAACATCCCTGCCATAGGCCGTAAATTTCTCGCTGGGAGTAATATTCACAACAAATTGACACATGTCCATATCCAAAAATGCAAGCTTTTCCATGACCGATTTTGCCAATTTTTCGCCGTTTTTGATTCGCTTTTCGGTCAGTTTTGTTGATTTTTGGGCTAATTTTGAGGCCGAATCCTGAAAAATTTGCTGTTGTTTTGCTAATTTTTCCTCGGAAAACTCCAATTCTTCCAGCTCGTGAGCGGATTTTTCCAACTCCGCCATAGCCGCTTCAACCGAGCCGCCGTACTTCATTTTGATGCGCTTGATTTGCGCCAATCGATTTTCTATATCGTCCAAGGCGCCGGCAGAATATGTCATTCGGTTCTGGCA
>JAZKZU010000012.1:0-19606 GCA_045612825.1 Eubacteriales bacterium | reverse complement strand
GACCGCTTGGCCTCCGACTTCTCAATTCGGGCAGATTGCGAGAGAGTTAGGGCCACGATGTAGGGGAATATGTCGAAGAAATGCCAAGATAACTGGATTTACGCATACTATCAGCAGATAAAAGATGGAAGTATTGCCGTAGGGCGATATATAGCACTTTTATTTGATTATCTGATTGATGGGTTAGAGAATAAGCGTTTTTTCTACGATCAGAAGAAAGCGACCGCGGCGGTAGAGTGGATTGAAACTCATGCATTTCATACAGAGGGCAAGCTCGCACCGAATCCTCTGATATTGGAGCTCTGGGAGAAAGCATTTATATCCGCGGTGTTTGGAATCGTGGATAAAAACCACAATAGACAGTTCCGGGAGGTCGTTCTGATAATTGGCCGGAAGAATGGGAAGTCATTGCTGGCCGCCGCCATTGCGAAATATATTTGGTGGCAAGATGGCGGATACGGGGCAAAGATATTTAATATAGCGCCGAAGTTAGACCAGGCGGATATTATTTATAACAATATCTGGATGATGACATTGCTGGATCCGGAATATCAGCAGATGAAAGAAGCATTCTCTGAGAGGGATGCGCATAACAAAAAAGTAGTTGATGATTCAGATCTCCCACGGCATAGGCAGAGTGATCTGTTTATCCCGGGGAGTAATTCACAAGTAAAAAAGATTGCGTTTGATGCTAAGACATCAGATGGATTCAATCCCTCATTATGCGTATGTGATGAGATTGCCGCCTGGGAGGGTGACAAAGGTCTCAAACAATATGAGGTAATGAAGTCCGGTATGGGTGCCAGAGATGAGGGCATACTTCTCTCATGTACTACATCCGGATATGTCAATGATTCCATTTATGATGAGATCTTCAAACGTAGCACACGATTTTTAATGGGTGATAGCAAAGAACAGAGGCTATTACCTTTTTTGTATGTCATTGATGACATTGATAAATGGAATGATATAAACGAGCTGAGGAAGAGTAACCCGAATCTGGGAGTATCCGTTAGCGTGGATTTCATGCTGGAGGAGATAGCCATTGCTGAGGGTTCACTTTCTAAAAAAGCGGAGTTTATTACAAAATATTGCAACCTAAAGCAGAATAGCTCTCTTGCATGGTTAGATGCTCATGTTATAGAGGCAATGTGTGGGGATCGCTTAGAACTGGAGGATTTTAGATCGTGCTATTGTGTAGCCGGCATTGACCTCTCCCAGACCACAGATCTCACGGCCGCCACCATCGTGATCGAGCGGGGCGGCGAGCTTTATGTGTTCGCTAAGTTTTGGCTCCCTGCAGAGAAGATTGACGAAGCGACTGCAAGAGATGGGATTCCGTACAACGCATATATCCAGCGGGGATTATTGGAAGTCAGCGGGGATAATTTCGTTGATTACCATAATTGCTATAACTGGTTGACCTCATTGGTTGAGCAATATGAGATATTACCACTCATGACTGGATACGATAGATACTCCGCTCAGTATCTGATTCAAGATATGGAGAGATACGGATTCCGGTGTGATGACGTATATCAGGGTGATAACTTGTGGGGAGTTCTCCAAGAGATGGAGGGGCTATTTAAGGATGGCAAGGTCCATATTGGAGATAATGACCTACTGAAAATACATTTACTCAATTCGGCTATCAAGATGAATGTCGAGCGAGGACGGGGCAAGCTGATAAAACTATCCCCAAATTTACACATAGATGGATGCGCAGCGCTGGCTGATGCGTTTTGTGTCCGTCAAAAATGGTATGACGAGATAGGAGATCGTCTGAGGAATGAATAATGGGCTTATTTGATATTTTTCTGAAAAACAGACCTAAAAAAGCAGAAAACGAGAAGCAATCAACATTTAAGATGCTGGATGGATATACTCCCAAGTTTACAACCTGGGGCGGCGAGATATACGAATCGGAGTTGATCCGGTCCGCTATTAATGCCAGAGCTACACATATCAGCAAGTTAAGGGTTGATCTGCAAGGATCCGCGAGACCGGCGCTGCAGAGCAAACTTCTAAAAGCGCCTAATCAGTTCCAAACGTGGTCTCAGTTCTTGTATAGAGTATCGACTATATTGGATGTGCATAATACCGCTTTTATAGTTCCGGTATATGACAAGTATGGAGAGCCCAGCGGAATATTTTGCCCGTTACCTCATAAGACAGAAATAGTACAGTATGGCACTAAGCCATATCTGGTATACACGTTTGGATGGAATGAGAGAGCCGCTATTGAGTTGGAATATTGCGGTATTCTTACGAAGTTCCAATATAAAAGCGACTTTTTTGGAGAGAGCAATCATTCATTATTCCCGACAATGGATCTGATTCATATACAGAATCAGGGCATTGAGGAGGGTGTTAAGAGCGCCGCAACATATAGATTCTGGGCTCAGGTTAATAACTTCTCAAAAGCCGAGGATCTTGCAAAAGAGCGCCAGCGATTCTCTGAGGAGAATTTTAGCAAGGATGCTCAGGGCGGCGGGTTGCTCCTATTCCCGAATACTTACCAAAACATCAATCAGGTTAAATCGGATCCGTTTGTAGTCCAGGCGGATGAGATGAAACTGATAAAAGATAATGTTTATCAATATTTCATGGTTAATGAGGACGTGCTGACAAATAAAGCATTTGGTGATGCGTGGTCAGCATTCTATGAGGGAGCCATTGAGCCATTTGCTATACAGTTCTCCGAGGTATTAACAAAAATGTTATTCACGCTCAGAGAACAGGGCAATGGCAATAGATTAATGCTCACGGCGAACAGATTACAGTATATGTCCAATAAGGACAAACTGGATGTATCGAGCCAGCTCTTAGATCGTGGAATTATAAGTATCAATGATGCGCGTGAGATATGGAACATGCCGCCGGTTGAGGGAGGAGATGTTCGTATTATCCGCGGTGAGTATTGGAATGCAGACGAAAAAGTCAGCGAGGAGGGCAATAATGGAAATGGAGAAAATGGAGATTCGGGCATTTGATTTTGAAGTCCGAGCACAAGCAGACGAGGAACACGGGAAATATATAGAGGGTACACCGATTGTCTATGATTCATGGACGGATCTGGGTTGGTACGATGAGATGATTGACAGAGGAGCATTAACGGACACCGATTTAAGGGATGTCCGTTTTTTAGTTAATCACAATACCGATATGATCCCGCTTGCACGTTCCCGCAATAATAACGCAAATAGCACGATGCAGATGAGCATTGATGATGAGGTCGGCATGAATATCCGTGTAAATCTTGATGTGGATAACAATGCCGAAGCAAAAGCACTATATTCCGCTATTGAGCGAGGTGACATTTCCGGAATGTCGTTTATGTTCAAAGTGGATGGTGATAGATGGGAAGAGTTAGAGAGCGAACATCCCAAAAGGCATATCGAGAAGATAAGCAAAGTATTCGAGGTATCCGCCGTAACTTTCCCCGCATATGAAGCAACAAACATTTCAGCGCGTGGGCTGGCTGACGCATTGGATAATGCTAAGGCATCGCTGGAGAGCGTAAAAGCTGAGAAGCGTGAGATTGAGTTGTTGAAACTGAAAACCAAGATTTTATGTGAGGTGTAAACCATGGAACTTAAAGAAATGACCATCGAAGAGATGGAAACACGCAAAGCAGAGATCAAGGCAGAGATTGAGAGTATTGACGATAAGGAAATACTTGAAGAAAGAATGGCCGAAGTCGAAGCAATTAAGACAGAGATCGAGAGCCGTCAGGCTCAGGAAGCAGAGAAAGCGGAGATACGTCAGGCAATCGTCGAGGGCGCTGGTACTGTCATCCGCAAGTTTGAAGAGGAGAAAAAAGAAATGACCAAGACACCCGAAGAAATCAGATCAAGCAAAGAGTATGTTGACGCATTCGCTCGCTATCTTATCAGCGAAGATGCAACAGAGTGTAGAGCACTCCTTACAACAGATGCATCCGGATCAGTTCCGGTTCCCGTTCTCGTTGATGAGATCATCAGGACCGCATGGGATAACGATGAGATTCTTTCCAGAGTTCGCAAGACAAATATCCGCGGCAACCTTAAAGTTGCATTTGAGCTTTCAGCAGATGGCGCTTATGTTCACACAGAGGGAACATCAGCTCCTACAGAGGAAGCTCTTGCTCTGGGTATCGTTACCATGATCCCCAAGAACATCAAGAAGTGGATACACATCTCTGATGAAGCTATCGCTATGGGTGGCGAGACACTTGTTAGATACATTTATGATGAGCTTACTTATCAGATCATCAAGAAGCTGGCAGCTCTTGTTGTTGCTGATGTATCCGGAGCTCCTACAAGCGCAACCTCATCCGCAGCAAGCGCAGCAGCTATTACTGAGGCTCCCGCCGTTAATACAATTGCTAATGCATTCGCTAATCTGTCAGATGAAGCCCGCACTCCGGTTGTTGTAATGAATAAGCTCACATATGCAACATTCAAGGCCGCACAGAAAGCCGCTAATTTTGCAACAGACGTATTTGAGGGCCTCCCGGTACTGTTTAACAACAGTCTACCCGCATATGATAGCGCATCAGCAAACGCTGTATATGCATTTGTTGGTGATCTGTCAGGTGTCCAGGTTAATTATCCTGAGGGTGACGGCATTGTTATTAAGTATGATGATGTTACCGAGGCAGAGGCAGATCTGGTTAAGATCGTTGGCCGTCAGTATTGCGCTCACGCATTGACCGCATGCGGAAGATTCTGCAATATCAAGAAGCCCAGCAGCACAACCTGATTATGAGGGTTAAGTTGCTTAGAGACGCAAGAATAAATCATAAATCCGGGGAGATCGTTGAGGTCTCTCCGGAAGAATGTAAATTCTTGTGTTCGGTCGGATCCGCGGTCGAGGTTGCGGTCAAGGCTCCGGAAGCGGTAGAAACGGCCACCAAAAAAACGAAAACGAGTAAAAAATGAAGTTATTGATTGCGATACCCACGAATGATTATATGCATTATCAGTTTTGCGAATGTCTTACTAAACTGGTTAGAAGATTAGATGAGGATGAGATTGATTATGATATAGCATTTCAAGGGGCAACGCTTGTATATGTCGGACGGGATAAACTGGCTCAAAAGGCTATGGATGAGTGTTATACCCATGTTTTATGGTTGGATTCCGATATGATATTCAATGATTCCCTCCTAGATGATTTGATGTTCTCAGGTAAACCATTTGTAACAGGGATCGCACATGCCCGCCGCGCTCCTCATGTTAGTTGTATCTTTCGTGAGATATGGCCTAAGGTTGATAGATGGGATGGACACGATTATCCCATTACACCATTCAGAATAGGCGGATGCGGATTTGCATGCGTTTTGATTGAAACGGACATAATCAGGAATGTTTATAACAAGAATGGTTCCGCATTTTTCCCGATGCGTGAGCTGGGAGAGGATTTAGCGTTCTGTAAACGTGCGATAGATATGGGTTATGAGATATGGGCCGAGCCTACAGTTAAGCTCGGACATATTGGACATATAACAATCTATCCTGAGTATGAGGGCTTATACAGGCAGAGCATTCAAGGAATTGAGGACATAGATCATGCTTGAAGATGTAAAAACGGCATTACGAATAAGCACAAACGCATATGATGTGGAATTAACCGGATTGATTGCTGCAGCTCAGTTAGATCTGGGTGTGGCGGGGGTATCCCTCCCTGATGAGTTAGACGCGCTTGTTAAGACCGCTATAATCTCATATTGCAAATTTCAGTTCGGGGATCCGGATAAGTTTGAGCGCTGGAAAGCATGTTACGATGAGCAAAAAGCTCAATTATCTATGGCCACGGGGTACACAACATGGATAGATCAGACGTAATCAAACTGATAGCCGTATCTCAGACACAGGATGCATACGGAGTATGGAATGAAACATATACATCCAGAGAGGTATATTGCCGAGTGGAAAGTATCCGCCAAAGTGAATTTTTTGAAGCTGGGCGGAGTGGTTTGAATCCAGAATACCGCTTTATTGTGTTTGAGGGGAATTATCAGGGCGAAGAGTTAGTTGAGTACAAGGATAAGACATACAGTATATACCGGACATATCTGAGAGCTAATGATGACCTGGAATTGTATGTAGAGCGCAAGGGCGGTACTAATGGCAACAAAGAAAATCAGAGCTGACCAACTAAGCAATGAAATCGACAAGATAATGAAAGAGTACGGCGATGATGTTGATTTTTATTTGCGAGAAGTTACATTGAAAATCGGGCGCAAGGGCGCAACGGCCGTAAAGAATGAGGCGCGCGATAAATTCAATGGTGATAAATACTATAAGGGTTGGACCGCATCAGAGATAAAATGGCCACATTATACCAGCGTGGTCATTTATAACAGAAATCATTACCAGTTAGCGCATTTGTTGGAACATGGACACGCTAAAGTCGGCGGAGGTCGTGTAGAGGGCAGACCGCACATCGCTCCGGTTGAGGAGAAGCTCATAGAGGAATACTACAATACAGTAGTTGCGGGGTTATCATTATGACACTATCAGAGATCAATACGATGATTGCAAATTTCGGATTGCCGTATGCATATCATCATTTCACAGAAAAAACGGCCCAGGCGCCGCCATTTATCGTTTTTTTCTATCCATCAATCAATGACTTATATGCCGATGGCATAAATTATCAGCGTATATCCGAATTGGATATTGAATTATATACCAGCAACAAAGATTTTGCAAAAGAAGAAATGATTGAATCCGCGCTTACAAACGCGGGTTTTTCATTTTACAAAGAGGAAAACTACATCGAATCAGAGAAGATCTGGCAGATCGCTTATGAAATGGATGTAGTAATCACAGAACCAGTTACCACATAGGAGGGTAAAAAATGAGCAATAATAAAGTAAAATACGGCCTTAAAAACGTATATTATGCGGTTGCCACTATCGATGAGGATAATAAGGCAACATACGGAAATCCCAAGAAGTGGCCGGGAGCTGTCAGCTTATCACTTGACGCTCAGGGAGATACTACTAAGTTTCGCGCCGACAATATGAATTATTGGATCGGGCAGAGCAATAACGGATATGAGGGCGATTTTGAATCAGCTCTTATTCCTGATTCATTCCGTCAGGATGTACTGGGTGACATCGTTGATGGTGATGGTGCAACTTATGAGGATGCAGATGCTAAGACAGTATATTTCGCACTCCTCTTCCAGTTTGAGGGCGATGTTAAAGCCCGCAGACATGTTATGTATAAGTGCAGCGCTACAAGGCCCAGCGTATCAGGATCTACGACAGATGAGAACATCGAGCCTCAGACCGAAACACTCACGATCACGGCAGATTCAATCTATGTTACCGCGGTTGATAAGAATGTGACTAAGGCTTATGCCGATGAGACCGATTCTGCATATACTAACTGGTTTAGTGCGGTACATCAGCCCACGGCAAGCCCGGTAATCACTACCTGATATCACAGAATGGGGGAATATATATATGTTTAAGGAAGTAGAAGTTGGGGGCAAGAAGATCCCTATGCGCGCGACCGGGCGCACTCCTTTATATTACAAACAAGTATTTCATGATGATCTATTGGCGAATATCGTATCGGATGGTAAATCCGTTACTCTGATAGAGGCGGCATTAAATCCACTCGCCTATATTATGGCAATGGATGGATCCGGTGCGGATATGTCCAAGATCAACGAAGATACTTACGGAGAATGGTTAGAACAATTTGAGCCATTCGATTTACCAGTAGCCGGAGAGGAGATATTCAAGGTATATCTTGGGAATCTTGATACCGAATCAACGGCAAAAAAAAAGCGAAGCGCAAAACAGAGCGCGAGTTAAATACACCCTTATACATTCTCAGGTGCGTTCAGATGGGGCTTAGGATAGCAGATCTGGACGCGCTTGATTATGGTTTTATTTTGGATATGATGACAGAATCATCAAACGATGATTATAAGTATAAACAAATAGCCTCACAAGAGGATTTTGATAGGTTCTAAGATGGCTGGATACAAGAAAAAAATCGCCGGAATTACAATAGAATTAGATGCCGATACGTCTGCGCTTGTAAAAAAGCTGGATGGAGTATCAAGGCAAATAGGCAACATTGGTAAATCATTTGAGCGTGTTGGAACTAATCTCACTCAGAATGTAACGGTACCGATTGCGGCGGGATTTGGTGCAGCCATTAAGACCGCGGCTGATTTCGATAGTCAGATGAGCAAGGTAAAAGCCATATCCGGAGCTACTGAGGATGAGTTCGCTCAGTTAGAGAGCAAGGCCCGCGAAATGGGCAAGAAAACGAAATACTCCGCAACAGAATCGGGCGAAGCATTTGAATATATGGCAATGGCTGGATGGAAAACGGAGGATATGCTCAGCGGTATCGAGGGTATCATGAGCCTCGCCGCCGCCTCAGGTGAGGAGCTGGGTACTACATCAGATATCGTAACCGATGCGCTTACGGCATTCGGTATGGGTGCAGATCAGGCGGGGCATTTTGCGGATGTTCTGGCTGCAGCCGCCACAAATTCAAATACTAATGTATCCATGATGGGAGAATCATTTAAGTATGCGGCTCCCGTAGCGGGTTCATTAGGATATTCAGTCGAGGATGTATCTCTTGCGCTGGGATTGATGGCAAATTCTGGTATTAAGGCAAGTACGGCGGGTACAACTCTCCGCAATATGTTCCAGCGAATGACAGATCCTACGAAAAAATCACATGATGCGATGGTTAATCTGGGGATATCCCTTGCAGATGGTGAGGGAAATGCGTATTCATTCCGTGAAATTATGGAACAGATGCGCGGATCCATGAAAGGCATTACTGTTAATCTTGATGATTATAATGCTGAATTAGATAAACTGGATGCTCAGCTTGAAGATGGCACACTCACTCAGGAAGAATACGATAAAGCGGTTGATGCACTCAATGTTGATATGCTGGGTACGGCCGGAGCTGAAAAAGCAAGACAGGCGGCTATGTTGGGCGGATCCAGAGCAATGTCTGGGTTACTTGCCATTGCGAATGCCTCAGATGAGGAGTTCAATCAATTAGCGAGTGCCATTGATACATCATCAGACTCTATTGTTAAGCTGGAGGATGGTTCGATAGTTCCTCTGAATGAGGCAATGGAATCCGGTAAAGAGATAGTTGGTGAGTATAATGGTCAAGCCGAAGCGATGGCAGCCACTATGCAAGATAATCTAAGCGGTGATGTTACCATCTTGTTATCACAGTTGCAAGAACTGGCTATCTCATTAGGTGAGATCATGATGCCATTACTCCGTGAGATCGTGAGTATGCTCCAGGGAGTAGTTGATTGGCTTAATAGCCTGGATGATTCCCAAAAAGAGACCATTATAAAGGTTGCGGCGGTAATTGCGGCGGTAGGCCCGATTATCCTGATTATCGGTAAAGTTATCACGGCAATATCAGGAATAATCTCAATAGTCAGCGCATTATCCGCGGTTCTTCCTTTACTTGCGGGCCCGGTCGGAATAGTTATAGCGGCTATAGCGGCTTTAATCGCAATCGGAGTATTGCTTTATAAAAATTGGGATGAGATCAAGGCAAAAGCCGAGATTATTTGGAACAATATCAAAAAATTCTTTGAAATTACCATCGACCTGATAAAGAAAGCCGTTACGGGCAAGTTTGACGAGATCAAAAATAAGATAACTACTACTTTCGAGAACGTCAAAAAGGTAGTAACTACAATATTCGATGCTATAAAGAATAAAGTATCGGATTCTGTAAATGCGATGTTCGATAAGGTAAAAGATAAATTCAATGCAATCAAGGACACCATCAAGGGAGTTATAGATTTCATTAAGTCTCTATTTAGCCATGATTTAGAGTTCCCTCATTTCAAGCTCCCTCATTTTGATATCTACGGCGGAGAGTTACCATGGGGCATAGGTGGCAAAGGTTCGCCGCCTCAGATAGATGTTGAGTGGTACGCTAAGGCCATGAATCAGCCGTATATGCTGGATGGTGCGTCAATATTCGGGGCTATGAATGGTAAACTCCTCGGTGGCGGAGAGACCGGATCAGAGATGATTATAGGCACGAATAAGTTGATGGATATGATAGCAAAGGCTAAAGGCGGAGATACCATATTCAATAACTCATTCACGATAGACGGAGCCAGCGGAGATCCGGAACAGTTAGCGCATGAAATATCCTATTACATGAATCTGGAAATGAAGCGGATGCAATTCGCACAAGGAATGATCTGATGAGAAATTGGTTTATATATGATGGTAAAAACTCCAAGGATTACGGAGTATATATAAGCGGAATGGGTACATATAACGCTCCTGAGCGCGATATTGAATCGTTAGAGATCCCCGGACGCAATGGAGAATTAACCATAGATAACGGGAGATACAGAAACATCAATGTAACATATCCCGCTTTTATCTATCGGGATTTTGATGCTAATATCTCAGCATTCCGCAATATGCTCCTGACACATCGGGGATATTTCAAACTTGCGGATACTTATCATCCGGATGAGTACAGGCTGGCAAGATACTCCGGAGGGTTTACCGCCGAGGTACTTGATTCTCACAGAGCTGGACAGTTTGATATCAATTTTGATTGTTATCCTCAGCGATTCCTCAATAGTGGAGATAAGCCGATAGAGTTCTCCGCGGGTGGTTCTCTATATAATAAAGAAGAAACTATCGCGCTCCCCATCATCAGGGCATACGGCAATGGTACATTGACCATTAACGGAGTATCCATAGTGATAACCGGTGCGAGTGGTACATATACAGATCTTGATTGTGAGCTGATGGAAGCCTATAAGGATACGCTGGCAACTTCCAAGAATGCAAATATCACTCTAACAGATGGTAAATTCTTCTCACTTATCCCCGGAGCGAACAATATATCATTTACGGGATTATCCAAGATAGAGATCACTCCTAAATGGTGGAGATTATAGCATGAAGCCTATATTATTCGATAAAAGCGCCACGACCTTTACAAGTAATGGGTTGGGGCGCTTAGATTTTATATCGTGCAAAGTTACGGAGGAGCGCAACGGCATATTTGAGCTTGAAGCCGAGATTGCTGAGAGTGCGCTGCATTCTTCTCAGTTAGAGATGAACAGTATAATATGCGCTCCGTATTATCCAGGCGGATCACTCCAGGCATTCAGAGTAGCGCAGATCACGAAGCCGATAAGCGGAAAATATAAGATATATGCCCAGCATTTATCCTATCAGCTCACGCTGATCCCCGTTATGCCGTTTAGTGTTACGGCGGCCGCAAACGCTTGCCAGACTACTCTCAATAAGTTTGTATCCGAAGCGGTTGAAACATGCCCGTTTACGTTTACAACGGATGTTACTACAGTATCATCTTACAGGCAGACAGTTCCGGCATCTATTCGATCGAGAATGGGCGGAGTAGAGGGATCTGTATTAGATCAATTCGGTGGCGAATGGGAATATGATAATTACAATATCTATCTCAAAAACCATCGAGGGGTTACTACTCCCACAGTTACTCTCAGATACGGCAAGAACATCACGGATCTGGAGCAAGAGCAGAACATTGAAAGCACTATCACGGGAATTGTACCATATTGGACGGATTCCGAGGGCGGCGAGACCGTAACACTCCCTGAGAAGTCGATAGATAGCGCTTATGCGGGGAATTATCCATTCAAACGCACAACGGCATATGACTTTTCGGGTAGTTTTGAAGAGAAGCCCACAGAATCCCAACTCAGAACAAAAGCACAGGCATATGTTAATTCGTCAGGCATCGGGATCCCCGTTGTGAGCATTAAGGTCTCATTTATTGACCTGGCTCAAACGGAAGAATATAAGGATGTAGCATCTCTGCAGAATGTGAAGTTATGCGATGTCATCAATGTAGAGTTTGAAAAATACGGCATCAGCACGACCGCAAAGGTAGTAAAAACAGTATATGATGTTCTGGCTGATAGATATGAGAGTATTGAGGTCGGTTCTGTTAGAACGGGATTGACAACGACCATATCCGATACGAATGCCGCCAATATCTCCACGATGGAGTTTAAGTTCGGACAGGCATCAGCAGAGACCGATGCGAAGATTACCGATGCTACACAGAATTTCCCAACACGTAACGAAGTACAACAGGACATCGATAATGCGACATCATGGTTGACAGCAACAGGCGGAGTTATCAGGGCGCTCAAAAACTCAGATGATGAGTGGACAGATCTGTTATGCTGCAGCGCAACGGCAACGGCATCAACGGGTAATGTGCTAAGATTCAATGTTAATGGTATCGGATTTAGTTCTACTGGATGGAATGGGCCGTTTACTCAGGCATGGACACTTGATGGCCGTATGGTTATTGGTGGTACGAATGTTCCGAGCCTCACAGTATATGACAGTAACAACAATGTCATCTTCCAAGTAGACGCGACAAAGATGATCTGGAATGCGACTAACTCCAGTATGGATTCCACGGGAGCGATTACAGCCAATAGTGGCACATTTACAGATTGCGTTATTAAGAGCAATGATCCGAACAGACCGAATTATCTTAAATTAAATCAGGGTACAGTTATTTTTGGTACAAATAATGTTGATGGTGCGAATATCTCAGGAGAAAAGACTAAAATCCTGATAGATGCGTCTGATTCGGGTTATGTATTTCCAAATACTACAACATTCGGAGTAAAAACCGATGGAAATATTGGTATTGATACATCAGGTGGCGCTATAGATATTGCCGCAAGCTCTGGCAATGTGGCAATCAGTGGGAATAATGTCAGTGTTGCATCAAATACCGGGAGCACGATTTTAACCGGAAATAATGGGGTACATGTTCAGAGTGACCATTTATATGTTATGCAGACCATTCAAGCAAATGATCCGTACTCTATTTTAGTCGGTGACGATCCTGAGATACGTTTTTACGATTCAATGGATAATTATGAGGATAACATCACATTAGAGGGTGATGCTGTGATAGTTGAAGCTGATGAGATAGTTGTGAGAACATCCCGTAGTTCTGGACAGTACAAAAAGGGATATACTGGTACATTTACTATATCTGGCAATACATTAAATTTTGTAAACGGCATACTTGTATAGGAGGCCCATCATGATAACCCAAACAATAACACTCAACATGATCCCCGATGGCACTCCGCAAGTTATCCACATCAATCAAAATGATACGGGTGAGGATAGATTTCAGATTTATCTAACCCATAATGATAATCCGTATGTGTGGAGCAATTCGGCAACATTCAAGATGAGAGGCACGAAGCCAGATATGCAAACATTCGAGGTATCATGTACCACAAGCGGAACAGATTACCTTATATGCGACCTCACAGACGATATGGACGATGTTGCGGGAGATGTGTATTGCAATATCGAGATGATAGATGGTTCTGACAGAATAGGCACTCAGGCATTTATCCTGAGAGTGCAACAGGAGGCAAAATGATAACTCAATCATTTGATATCAATTTAATTCCGGATTCCGCTCCGGTGGTTTTGCATTGCGACCAGTACGACCACGGAGAGG
Source organism: Eubacteriales bacterium (assembly GCA_045612825.1). Lineage (GTDB taxonomy): Bacteria > Bacillota > Clostridia > Oscillospirales > UMGS1783 > CAKSHC01. The sequence goes on along the minus strand of JAZKZU010000012.1, from coordinate 6,077 downwards.
GGCGATATATAGCGACATTATATGATGGGAGCCTGAGTTATACTCCCGAAGCTGGGGCCACGGCGATAGTCCAGGGCATGAAACCCGATAGACACGGATTTATCTATGCTGCAACCATCAGCACAAACAAGGTTACATTCGACCTGACGGAGCAGATGAGCGTATGTGATGGAATGGTTGCTTGTCAGATAGTAGTAACGGAAACAAACGGACGTACAGGATCGTTCGTCTTTTTTCTTGCCGTACAGAGGTCAGCACTCCCTGCAGATTCGGATTTATCTCAATCAGATTATCAGCTTGTGGAGGATTTACTGGAAGAGGCTCAGGCAATCAATACGCATTTTCCTTATATCGGCGCTAATGGTAATTGGTGGTATTGGGATAAAGATGCGGGCGCTTATGTAGATAGTGGAGTGGATGCATCCATAACGATAACCATCGGCACTACTACCACACTCCCCGCAGGATCCAGCGCGACAGTAACAAACTCAGGTACCGCAACGGATCCGATTTTTAATTTTGGGATTCCCAAAGGCGATACGGGGGCAGCAGGGCAAGACGGAACAGATGGAACATCGGCGGGATTTGGTACTCCCACGGCATCAGTTGATGCAAATACGGGTACTCCATCCGTTACGATCACGGCATCAGGTCCGGACACGGCGAAAGTATTTGATTTTGCATTTCACAACCTCAAAGGTGAGCCCGGTGTTATGTCGGTCTCTTATGATTCAGTTGAGGAAATGCTTATATTTCATACAAGTTGAGGAGGTGTGGAATGTATAGAAGTACGACACCAACACTAATATTTAATATCAAGAATACGGGGTTCGATATGACCACCATTGATATCTGTCATGTGACAGTTGAGGGATTTATGGGTACTCCGAAGATCATCTATGAGAATCCTGATATTGATACCACTAACAAGAAAATATCGGTCGTAATGTCTCAGGAGGAAACAAAGCAATTTGATGTCGGTAACGTCAAGATCCAGCTCAAGATCAAGCTGAATAATGGCTCAGTTGTATGTTCTCCGGTCATCACAAAGGATATGAATGAGATTTTGGAAGAGGCAATACTATGAAAATTGATGTAGATCTCCAAATTAGTGAGGAATTGAATACCGACATCCAAGAGCCCGACATCCTGAGTGATACGGAGTTGGGTATAGGTACTTATGTTGTCGGGATTGATCCTGATTACAATAAAATGAAGAATCAGCCAGCGGTAAACCATAATACTCTAATCGGTGACAAGACAACGGCAGAGCTGGGTATCAGGCTGGTCGGAACATACAATAACGAGCAACTAACATTAGGAATGATGTGATAAAGGAGGACAAACAAAATGCCTAATCAGTTATTATCAGTTTTAACATTACCCGTAGACGTTAGTGGAGAAATCCAGAATATCACTTATGATATCAAGGATGCATATGCCCGCCAGAGAATAGCAGAGCTGGGTTCTGCCGTATATTGGATGGGAGTAACCACAACCACATTATCCGATGGATCCACAACGAATCCCATAACCATCAACGGCGATTCCGTGACCGCTGAAACAGGCGGAATGGCTCAGTATGATGGTGTTGAGTATGTTTGGAGTGGTTCAGCTTGGCAAGAGATGGGACATGGTAATTTTGGCTCCCTGGCATTCAAGTCCAGCGCATCAGGATCCTTTACTCCTCAGGGTACTATCAATATCACTCCCGGAACAGACACGACCACGACAGTTAATTCCATTACGGCGGTCGGTACTCTTCCGAAGTTTACGCAGAGTGGAGAAACTTTGGTATTTTCTGCCGGAGCATTGCCCACAAAGGGCGCTGATACTACAGTTGTTACCGCATCAGGCACTCCATCCGCATCATTTAGCGGTACGGCGGGATCAGTTACAGTATCATAATTCAATGAAATATACAGGGGTGCTAATACGGCATCCCTGTATAGAAAAAAAGGAGGGTACAAAATGCCTAAAGCATCGAAATTTAGCCCCGATGAGGGCATAACTATATATGATCTTAAAGATAGTGAAGCCGTACATTATGGTGAACAGAGTAAAGGATATGTTGGAAAGAATAAACTAAAAATATCCCAAACAGACAGAACTAACGTTGATGTTACTTGTAAAATACTGGATTCTAACAGAATGTCTATCAATGGAACATCCACAGGGAGTGGGGCTATTCCATGGAATAATGAGGCAGGGTACGATATAGATTTAGTAGTAGGAAAATCCTATAAGATTGTTATCACTATTTTAGAAGGGTCAATGACAATAGATTCGGAATCCTCTTTTTATATGAATAAAAGTACCACAGGCAATTTGGGTGCAACAAATTTTACCGCAGGAACATTTACAGTTGGTAAACAATTTATTGGCAATACTTTTGTTGCTACCGAATCAAAAACAAAAGGTGTTCAGATTTGGATGAATGCCGCAGAAGTAGTATTCACTAATTGTATTATTGGTTGGATGATTTGTGATGCAGAAATTATAGATACTACGTTTGAATCATATTTAACCCCTAATACTGAAATATTTAGAAAAGCAGATAACATTCTATTAGGTTCAAATAATTTACATACTAATCCGAGCGCATGGGATACAGTACTAGAAAACGGGGGTATCACATATACTATTAATAATGACGGGACGTTAGACTTAAATGGTACTGCGACAAGCAATACTGATTATGTAACGCATGGAAGGCTTATAAATCAGCCAAAACCCTTATATTTACCTATTGGTAAATATGTTTGTTATCTTGCAGAAGAAACAGAAGATTTTGGATGGGTAGAAATAGCAACAACTTATAATAATGTGTATTCAAGTATAATGGGTGGAGTATCATCAAATCAAATTGGTCATTTTGAAATAAAAGATACTACAAATAGTGATTTCAAAACACCCGATGGTGCGGTAATGATTTCACCACATATATGCGTTTATAAAGGGATAACATTAAATCATAAAACGGTTAAACTTGTTATTGAATTAGAATCTACATATAGTGGTAAATTTTCATCGGAATCTATGACAAACAAACAATTAACGTTTGACCGTCCGTTTGATTTTAAGCATAGCTCTCCTAACGGAACAACTCTTTCCGATTTAATATTAGGTTATATAAATGAATATCATAATAATAAAAAACTATATAGTGGAAAAACTATAACTATTGCAGGCGGTATTAATCAAGTCGGATATAGGATAGTTAATATGACACATGATAATAACCGTGTTATGGGTTATGTTATAACAGATACGGTCGAATTATATATATTCCATTATAACTTTGATACACAAGGTTTTACCATGAAAAAGGCAACATTAACAAGCGTATGAACACCATAGATAAGATATTAGCCGGATGCGCAATATTCCTTATTGCATTTACAATAACAATGATCATAATATTTTGCGTCTTTCAATCTGTACCCGATTCATTAATTGAAGCGGTGTATGGATTGATAGGCGGTGAAGCCGTGATTACTTTCGTGATATGGTGGATAAAGAAAAAAGGACAAAAAGATGAAAAACGACATACTGAAAAAACTGACAAGTAGAAAGTTCTGGATATGTGTTGCTGCCTTTTTAGGTTCGGTGGCGGCATCCATATCAGGCATTGCGACAGGCAATCAGGCCATCGCAACTATTGGAGTGATCGCCGGGGTATTATCGGCGGCCATATATGCGGCTGCAGAGGCTTATGTCGATGCGAAAGCGGTAAATGCACAGGAGGCGGATAATGAATCTGAGAAATCTACTTGATGCAATGGCACTAATCGGGATCCCGTCTGTATTCGCTTGTGTTGTATGGATGGGCAAAAAGCTCCTCCAGTTCGGTCGGGATATGCGTATCCTCATGAATGCTCAACAGAAGCAGATGCGCAGGACGCTCATGATTGACTATCACAAGTACATGGATGCGAATAAGATCACGGATGAGGAGCTGGATCTCTGGGAGGAAGATTATCAGGCATATCATTCTCTCGGAGAGAACGGGATAATGGATTCCAGGCGGGCGGATCTGATGGAATTAAGTAAAAAAAGGTAGAAAATATGGGTTACACTCACGCAGAAGCGGAAAAGTTCATAGAATACATTGCTCCCATGATGGTCTCAGAGGCCCGTAAACGCGGTTATAATATCGTGAGTACGTCAATAGCTCAGGCGATAGTTGAGGGCGCTGCAGGAACTTCTACGCTTGCTAAGGTGCATCATAATCATTTCGGAATGAAAGCCCAAAAAGGATACAAGGGCGAGTATGTCCGGATGCGTACAAAAGAGGAATATGTGCAAGGGGTTTTAACTCCTATATATGCAAATTTTCGCAAGTATAGATCAGACGAGGAGGGAATCTCAGGAGCCGGAGGCTATTATGATTTTCTCTCATACAAGCGCTATGCTAATCTCAAACACGCAAAAGACTATAAGCAATTCGCAGAGTATATCCGAGCTGATGGATGGGCTACCTCATTTACCTATCGGGATAACTTAATAGAAAAGGTTGAGCGGTACAACTTGACCAGATTCGATAATACGCATATCGAGTATTTCCCCAAATACGCAGATACCACATTATCCATCGTGATTGCGCTGGAATCCATCGGAGTTGATTCTTCATTCCTGTATAGAGAGAAAATCTATGCGGCCAATTATTCCGACAAATACAAAGGATCAGAAAAACAAAATCTGGCTATGCTGACAAAATTATCTAAGGGCCAGCTCATCAAGCCATAGATCCCATTGCTATCGATGACATTTTGTCATTGATTTATATATTCCCTGTTTGCGGGAGTGCATGCCCGGTTGTCATGTGCTCCCGTAAGTGGTATTATAACACTCGTGTTATGAGTTTTTAATTTCATTTATCCACGAAATTATCCACGACACTAAAAGAATACAGTAAAAATGCAGTATTCCGTACCGAGGAGGCGGGTTCGATTCCCGTATCCTGCTTATCCCGAAACACCAGTATTCATGCGGTGTTCGGGATTTTTTTTTGCTCCGTGGATAAAAATATGGACACTTTACGGACGTGCTTTAATACTGAAAAGTTATAAAAATGATTTCAAAATTATCCACGAATTTATCCACGAAATTATACTGTCCAATAAATTTCCCTTAATTATTTTACGGCAAAAATCAGAATGTAAAATCAGATTTTAGAGTTTGCATTGCATCGGATTTATTGAGCTGATGGCGGTACACTCTTTTCATTACAATATCGGTATTCCATCCTCCGAGAGTTTGGATGGTTTTGTCAGAATATCCCAACTCATGAGCGTATGATGCGAAAAAATGCCTCATTTTGTGAACGCTGAAAAACTCCATCCCCAGCTCCGGAAGAGTACGGCGGAGATATTTATCGATTTGCTGGGGATACATGCGGTAAATATATCCATGCTCCCGGATCCATTCCACCAGGGCATCGGGGATTATGATCTGTCTGTTAGATGCGTCTGTTTTGGGAGTATCCTTTAATACATATCCATTCTCAGCTCTAACAAGTGATTTATTGATGGTGAGGGTATTCCCGTCAAGATCCTCGATACTGAGAGCACAAATTTCCGACAAACGACAGGAGAGGGATGCCAGATAGAGAGCGGCATAATATTCGGTATCGTATGAGGCATCCAAAAGCGCCTTAATATCCTCCTGAGAGGGTGTGTGGGGCTCATTTCGGGGTATTTGTGGTAAAGTGGTACGAATATTCACATCAGGATTAAAAAGCCGTAAAACGCTCAAAATAAAGCCATTGAGATTATGCGTGGATTTAGCAGAATGTTCCCTGGAATACTCATTTATCATTTTTTGACATGTCAATGTGTCAATATCTCCACAATCCATCCGTAAAAAGTCCTCAGGAATGTTTCTGAGCATGCTCTTATATCCTCTGATCGTGCTGGGAGAGAGTATATTGTTTTTTGCCTCAATGTAAGTATCCGCCGCCGTTTTGAACGTATTGCCGCCGTATATAGTAGAGTTCTCTATTTTCTCATCAAGCAATTTACGGGCCACTCTATCAGATGGTTTTTGTTTTACTGTTAGAGAATACATTTTACCTT
>JAZKZU010000011.1:0-6619 GCA_045612825.1 Eubacteriales bacterium | reverse complement strand
CACGGCCGATACCCTCTTTTCGGGGGATTATGGCAAGGCTGCCGAAACCTATCTGTCCGATCATTTTCCCGCCCGAAGCACGTGGGTTGGGTTGCACGCCGGCGCCGAATGGCTAACGGGGCGTAACGGCCAAAACGGCATCTATCTGGGCAAGGATCAACGGCTCTATACAGCCCCGATCGCGTTTGACCATGCAAGGAGCGACCGCAACCGTACCGCCATTACTGATTTTGCCGCCAAGAGCGGAATGAATATCCGTCTGCTGATCGTCCCCTCGGCAGGCTCTTTGGATGAGAGCGGATTGCCCGCCATTCATAGCCCCTATCGGGATCAGGAAATTTTGTCCTATATGAGTGAGGAGTTGAACGTTATTCAACCCAATCTGTCGGTCGAGCATTTTTATCGGACCGACCATCATTGGACAACCGCAGGCGCCTACCAAGCCTATCTCGCCTGCGCCGATGCGCTCGGCTTTGAACCCTTAGCCGAATCGGCCTTTGATAAGGAAACGGTGGAGGGTTTTTACGGTACGTCCTACGCCAAGGCCGGCCTGTGGCATATAAAACCCGATACCATGGAGCTGTGGCATAGCCAAACGCCCATCACCGTCACCATTGCGGACGATGCCGCCCCGCCAAAGGAATACACAAGCGTATTTTTCCGTGAGGCGCTCAGTACTATGGATATGTATACCGTCTTTTTGGACGGCAACCATGGCCGTGTTCGCCTTTCCAATCCGCAAGGCAAGGGGAAACTGCTTATTGTGAAAGACTCCTTTGCCCAAGCGTTAGTTCCTTTCTTGGCTGAACATTATGCCCAAATTGATATGATCGATCTGCGGCATTTCCGCCGCACCGCCGTTTCCGATTTCGCCGCACAGGAAGGCTATACCGATGCTTTGCTTGTCTACGGCATCGAATCGGTCGCCGCATCCAATGACCTGTTGTGGTTGCAATAAAGGAGAAGCGTATGTTAGAACATCTCAAACCCGCCCGTGTCTTTTACTATTTTGAACAATTATGCGCCATTCCCCACGGTTCGGGCAACACCAAAGCCATCAGCGACTATTGTGTGGGAATTGCTTCTCGGTTGGGGCTGGAAGTTACGCAGGACGAATGGAATAATGTACTCATCCGCAAACCCGCCGCCAACGGCTACGAGGATCATCCCCCCGTCATCATCCAAGGCCATCTGGACATGGTCTGCGAAAAGGATGCCGACTGTGATCTGGACTTTATGAAAGACGGCCTTCGCCTGCATATCGACGGCGATTGGCTCTCGGCCGATAAAACAACCTTAGGCGGGGACAACGGCATTGCCATTGCCATGGCCTTGGCTGTTTTGGAAGATAAGGAATTGCCCGCCCCCGCTATTGAAGCGTTGTTTACCACCGATGAGGAAACGGGCATGGATGGGGCTGTCGGGCTGGATTGCTCTCAGATTCATGGCCGTCTGCTGCTCAATATCGATTCGGAGGAGGAGGGCGTCCTCACCGTCGGTTGCGCCGGCGGCGCCCGTGTCGATGTGGCGTTCTCTCTTGAACCGCAAGAGGGACAGGGCAAGGGCTATATTGTTGAGGTGTCGGGACTTCGTGGCGGTCATTCGGGTGTCGAGATCGGTACGGGTCGCTATAACGCCAACAATATCATGGGTAAATTCCTGCAAAGTTTGGGAAAGATTACCCTTTGTGAAATTGAGGGCGGCACGAAAGATAACGCCATTACCCGTTCCTGCCGTGCCGTGATTGTGACCGAAGCCGATGTCATATCGGCCGCCGACCAATTTGTGAAAGAGAATTATAACGCCAACGATCCCGATTTTGCTATTGCGGTCAAAGAGATCGAAACGTTGAGCGGCTATCAGGCCGATGCTGTGATTCGGTTTTTAGCTATCGTTCCTTGCGGGGTAACGGCCATGAGCGCCGACATTGAGGGCTTGGTCGAAACTTCGCTCAACCTTGGCATCCTGTCCATGAAAGACGGGCAGGTGCAAGGACGCTTCTCGGTTCGTAGCGGCATCAATGCCAAGCGTGACACCCTGTGTAATACGGTCATGTCCTTAGCTAAGGAGTGTGGGGGAGATACCGCAAAGGGGAGTGAATATCCCGCTTGGGAGTATCGCAAGCAGTCCCCGCTTCAGGATACCATGGTGGCTGTTTACCGTGAAATGTATCAGCAAGATCCGCAGGTGCTTACCATCCATGCGGGATTGGAATGCGGTCTGTTTTGTGAGAAGATGGAGGGGCTGGACGCCGTGTCCTTCGGACCCAACATCGAAGAAATCCATACCTCCCGTGAGCGGCTGAGCATTTCTTCCACCGCCCGCACCTTTGAGTATCTGTGTCGAATTTTGAAGGAGTTATAATCATGATTAAGAAAAGAATTGAAACCATACAGAATAACCTGCAAAGCAATGAAGCTTTACTGGTCACTTCGGGTGCTAACCGCTTTTATCTCACCGGCTTTGAGTCAAGCGCCGGCTCGGTGCTGGTCACTAAAGATCAAGCCTATTTCTTGATCGACTTTCGTTATGTCGAAAAGGCCAAAAGCGTAGTAACTTCCTGTGAAGTCTTGCTTTCCAATCGCACCAATGATGAGATTCGGGATCTGCTGGTCAAGCATGGCGTAAAGGCCTTGTATATCGAAACCTATTCGGCCTCCGTTTCGGCCATGAAAGGGTATACGGAAGCCTTTGCGGGCATCGAGGTGTTGCAGGACGATAAGATGGATGTGCTTATCGATGAGATGCGCGCCATCAAAACCCGTGAGGAATTGGCGCTCATTCAAAAGGCGCAGAAGTTGACCGACGATACCTTTACCTATATCTTGGATCGCATACAGGTCGGGCGCAGCGAAAAAGAGATTATGCTGGATATGGAATTTTTCATGCGCAAACTCGGTAGCGAGGGCGTTTCCTTTGATTTCATTGTCGTTTCGGGTAAAAACTCTTCTCTGCCTCATGGTGTCCCCACCGATAAATTGGTGGAGTCGGGCGATTTTCTTACCATGGACTTTGGCGCCGTTGTTGAGGGCTACCGTTCAGATATGACCCGTACCGTGGCCGTCGGGCAGGTGAGCGACGAGCAAAAGCAGGTATACGAAACGGTGCGTAAGACCCAGCAGGCGGCCTTGGATGTGATCCGCTCTGGCCTTGTTTGCAAGGATGTGGATAAGGTGGCACGGGACATGATTTATAACGCTGGTTATGAAGGTTGCTTTGGTCATGGACTGGGACATAGCGTAGGCATTGAGATTCATGAGAATCCTGCCTTTAATACCCGTTGCGAAACGGTGCTCAAATCGGGCATGATCATGACGGTGGAGCCGGGGATCTATCTGGAAAATAAATTTGGTGTACGGATTGAGGATATGGTGTATGTGACCGAGGACGGTTGTCTTAACCTCACCCAAAGCCGAAAAGATTTGATTGTTTTATAAGGAGAACGACATGAGCGTACTGGATCATTTTTTGTCCTTTGTGGCATACGATACACGGTCGGATGAGAACTCAGAAAGCGTTCCTTCTACCGAAAAACAGAAGATTTTGGGCGCTTTTTTGGCTCAAAACCTGCAAAAAATGGGTCTAAAAAACGCAAAAATGGACGATTTTGGCTACGTTTACGGCTATTTACCGCCCTCAAATGGGGTTAATTTACCCGATTTAGGCTTAATTGCGCACATGGATACCTCCCCCGATGTGTCGGGTAAGGACGTCCGTCCTCGCATCGTCAAGTATAACGGCGGCGATATTGAATTGGGACACGGCGTGGCCATTCGGGAAAAGGAATTTCCCAATTTGGCCCGCTATGTCGGACAGGATCTGATTGTGACCGACGGCAGTACTTTGCTCGGCGCCGACGACAAGGCGGGCGTGGCCGAAATCTTTGCGGCCGTGGAGTATCTGGTGGAGCATCCCGAGGTGAAACACCGTGGGGTAGCTATCTGCATTACCCCCGATGAGGAGATCGGGCGGGGCGCTGATCACTTTGATTTTTCACAGTTTCCTGCCAAGGTGGCCTATACGGTGGACGGCGGAGAACTGGGCGAAATCGAGTATGAAAACTTCAACGGTGCAGGCATAAAGCTGACGGTGCACGGTGTGAACATTCATCCCGGTTCGGCCAAGAACAAAATGAAAAATGCGGTGCTGATGGCCAACCAGTTCATTTCCATGCTTCCCGCCCATGAAACGCCCTCCCATACCGAGGGGTATGAGGGTTTTTACCATGTCAACGGCATCGAGGGCGACGAATCAAAAACGGTTGTGCAGATGATCATTCGGGATCATGACCGTGAGATTTTTGAAGCTCGCAAGCGGTTTATTGCCAATCTGGTGGACTATCAAAACGGCGTATGGGGCGAAGGCTCTTTTGAACTGGACATGAAGGACAGTTATTATAATATGAAAGAAATGATCCTGCCGCACATGGAACTGATCGACAATGCCAAGGCTGCTATGCAAGCGGTAGGGGTGGAGCCGCAGATCATTGCCATTCGGGGCGGTACCGACGGAGCGCGGTTGTCCTACGAGGGGTTGCCCTGTCCCAATTTAAGCACGGGCGGGGTGAATTCCCACAGCATCCATGAATTTGTTCCGGTACGCTCGCTGGAGAAGATGGTGGAAGTTCTCTTGGAGTTGCTCAAGGCATGAATTACTTGACAGCGGCCAAGGCGGCGGAAGATTTTTTCATTGAAAAGAAATCGAAATTCATCGGTTCTTTGCGGCCGGTGACCACCGAGGAAGAAGCGATAGCCTTTATCAATGAGATCAGGGCGCAGCATCCGCAGGCGCGGCATCACGTATATGCTTATATTTTGCGCAAGGATAATACCATGCGCTATTCGGATGCGGGCGAGCCTTCGGGCACGGGCGGCCAGCCTATGCTTGGGGTATTGCGCCGTGAGGAATTAACCGATATTTGCGTGGTAGCTACCCGATATTTCGGCGGCATCCTGCTGGGGGCAGGGGGACTCACCCGTGCCTATGCCAAGGCGGCCAAGATTGCGGTGGATGCGGCGGGTATTCTGGAAATGCGTATGTGCAAACTTCTTACGGTGGGTTGTCCTTATGCGACCTATGATCGGCTCTGCTCGGCCTTAACGGCACGAGGGGGGACGATCTCCGATGCGCAGTTCGGGGCGGATGTGTCCTTTACGGTATCCTGCGCTCCCGATGTTGTGCCGAACTTGACGGCTTGTGTGCAGGAAATGAGCGCCGGTGTTGCCACCTGCGTGGAAAGCGGAGAAAAATTTATCGGATTTTTGAAATAAAAAAAGGGTTTTTGTGTTTTTGTGCGTATTACTATATAGAAAGGGTGTGAGTCAATGACAGTTCGTGAGACATTGGAAGTAAGAGAAAAGGAATATTTATCCTCTTTTGCGGCTCATTCCTGCGGTGCGACAAGAGAACATACGGACGAGGAATGTGATATGCGTACCGCCTTTCAGCGGGACCGTGACCGTATCTTGCACTGCAATTCCTTTCGGCGGTTAAAACGCAAAACACAGGTCTTTTTATCGCCCGAAGGCGATCATTACCGCACGCGACTCACCCATACCTTAGAAGTGGCGCAGATTGCCCGCTCGATGGCCCGAGCCCTGAATCTGAACGAGGATCTGGCAGAGGCGGCGGCCTTGGGGCATGACTTGGGGCACACCCCCTTTGGCCATGCGGGAGAGCGTGCGCTGGCGCAAGTTTGCCCCCACGGCTTTTACCACTATGAGCAGAGTGTGCGGGTAGTGACCCGACTGGAGAAGATGGGGCGTGGGCTTAATCTGACCCGACAGACGATCGATGCGATCGGACATCATTCGGGGGACGTGTGGGCGCAGACCTTGGAGGGGCAGATCGTACGGTATGCTGACAAAATTGCCTATGCCAATCATGATATTGACGATGCCATTCGGGGCGGTGTGCTGGAAAACGGCGATGTACCCTTTGAGATTGCCGAGATCTTAGGCGGCAACTCTCGCCAGCGGCTTAACACCATGATTCGGGCGGTGGTTGAGGAGAGTCGGGGGCGTGACCGTATAGAAATGGAGAAAACGGTCAAAAATGCTCATGCCGCATTATTGCGGTTTATGTTTGATAATGTCTATATCTCGTCGGCGGCCAAAACAGAGGAGCGCAAGGCCGAAGAGATTGTTAAGAGTTTGTATCGGTATTTTGCCGAGCATCCCGAACAGATGCCCGAGGAATACCAGCTGATCATCGAGCGGGAGGGCGTACCCCGTGCCGCTTGTGATTATATCTCGGGGATGACCGATAATTATGCGGTGAGTAAGTACAGCGAATTGTATTTGCCCACCTTCTGGATGAAATAAAAGAAAGGAACGAATATGGCACGAGCGGATTTTGATTTGTTTATCGAACAACTGAAAAGTCGCGCCACGATTGAAGATGTCGTGTCGCAATATGTGACGTTGCGCCGTGCCGGTAATCGTTTTGTGGGGCTTTGTCCCTTCCATAGCGAGAAGACGGGTTCTTTTACCGTATACGTCGACTCGCAGTCTTATTACTGTTTCGGTTGCGGAAACGGCGGCGACGTGATCACCTTTATTCGCAACATTGAAAAATTGGATTACATGGATGCCGTTCATTTTCTGGCCGACCGTTACGG
>JAZKZU010000010.1:0-1165 GCA_045612825.1 Eubacteriales bacterium | reverse complement strand
ACAATCGCATCGGGACGCTCATAACGCAGGATCTTTGCCATATACTCCAGCGTCAACGGCTCCATGTATACCTTATCGGCAATGGTCGTATCGGTCATGTTGGTGGCAGGGTTGGAGTTGCACAATACCACTTCGTATCCTTCTTCTTTAAGCGCCAAACAAGCCTGCGTACCCGCATAGTCAAATTCAGCCGCCTGTCCAATAACAATCGGACCCGAACCAATAATCAATACCTTTTTGATGTCTGTTCTCTTTGCCATGTTCTTTCTCCTTGTATCGTTAACCGAGATAATATACTAACTTGTCATCATGAACGGTGGCTACACATTCGCCGTACACCGTCCAACCCGCAAAAGGTGTCGCCTTGCCGTTTGAGAGAAACGCATCAGGCTCTACCGTCTTTTCTTTGCCTAAATTCCAAACGGTAAAATCGTTCCCCATCGGCAGATGGAATCGCTTGCGGGGCGCAATCGCCATAATATCTATCAAACGCTCCATCGTCATGCGCCCTGTTTTCACAAAATGGGTATACATAACCGAGAACGCCGTTTCCAAGCCTACCACACCAAAAGCACTGCCCTTAAGGCCCTTCGCCTTTTCTTCGGCACTGTGCGGGGCATGGTCTGTCGCAATCATATCAATCGTTCCGTCCAGGATACCGGCCACCAGCGCCTCCCGATCCTCCGCACTACGCAGAGGCGGATTCATCTTGAACCGTCCGTCTTCCTGCAAATCGCCGTCATTCATCACCAGATAATGCGGCGCCGTCTCACAGGTCACGTCCAAGCCCTTAGCCTTGGCCTGCCGAATCAACTCCACGCTTTCCTTCGTGGATATATGACATACGTGATAGGCGCAACCAATCTCCTCAACCAGTTTCAGATCTCGGGCAATCGGCCCCCATTCACTCTCGGAACAAATACCGGCATGGCCGTGCGCCTTGGCATACTCGCCATCGTGAATGTATCCGCCATGCAGAAGATCATTATCTTCACAATGCGCCACAATTACCTTGCCCAACCGCTTGGCTTCCTGCATCGCCTGCCGCATAAGCGTTTCATCCTGCACCCCTCGCCCGTCATCGGAAAATCCGGCAACATAAGGCGCCATATCCGCCATATCGGCCAACTGCTCGCCACGCTCGCCCACCGTAATCGCCCCGTAG
>JAZKZU010000009.1:0-5187 GCA_045612825.1 Eubacteriales bacterium | reverse complement strand
TGCATCCAAAAAGGATATTTGCCAAGATAACAAGAAACGACACTCCTCGACACCGTTCGGGGAGTTTCGTTTTTGGGCCTTCTGTAATTTTTCATTTGGAAGAAAAATACTATTGCCAAGCGCAAATTCCCGTGGTATAATCTGTGACACAGAAGCAAGTTTTGGAAGTGATGGCTAAAGCGTTTTTTTAAAAGCCAGCCAATGAGAGATTTTCATTTGGAAGAAAATTGAATTGAAATTTGCATGAACGTGTGCTATAATGCATACACATTAGAGGGTAACTTTTCCCGCAAAGGGAAGGGAGCCTTCCGCACAATAGAATAGACTTGACTACAGCGAACGCCTCTTGTCCGATTAGGGAGGGAGGCGTGTTATTTTTTACACCATTTTTGCCATTTTTAGGATAAAATGGAAGGAAATAAAAGTAAACACTACAAGAAATTGAGGAAATGGAACAGGAAGATTACAAAAGAAGATTGCGGGAGAGCGTAATTCATATCATTGCCACGGAAGGTATGGACCGAATTACGACCAAGGCGGTGGCCTCGTATGCGCAACTGAATGAGGGTTACATATACCGGTTATTCAATGATAAAGACACCTTATTAAGGGAGGCCTTTGAGCAGCTGGATAGTGAGCTGATTGAGGGCATTATGAAATATCTGCCGGTCATGGATATTACGACCATTGAGATCAAGGAACGGTGTCGAGCTTTGTTTTTTATGGTTTGGAAGTTTATGGTGGTTAGGCCGGATCGGTGTCATGCTTTTATCCGTTATTATTACTCGCCCTATTTCAATCGGCTGTCGGCCGAGAAGCACAAGCAGGTTTACCAGCCGGTTTTGGATGTATTTCGTCCGGCGTTCCGAGAGGATGCGGATGCGTGGCGGTTGCTTAACCATATTTTAGATTTTATGTTGACCTCTTCGATCAAGTTGCTTCGGGGAGAGATTGATGATACCGACGAGACGGCGGATGATTTGTTCCGCATTATCTATTCGGCGATGGAGCCGCAGTTGGTATGGAGTATCAGGAGTCAGTATGAGCAAGTCGATGGCAAAACCACTTAAAATCATATCGATGGCGCTGATGGTGCTAATGATTCTGCTTGCCGTTTTGATGGTGGGGGTAAGGATCTTCGGGGTGCAGATTTACATGGTGCTTTCCGGATCGATGGAGCCGAAGTATCCGACGGGATCACTGCTATACATCACCTCAACCAACCCCGATAAGTTAGAGGCGGGGGACGTGATCACCTTTCGGCTCAATGACAGCGTTACGGCGACCCACCGCATTGTTGAGGTGGTGACGGATGCGGCGAGCGGAGAAGAAAAATTCCGCACCAAAGGCGATGCCAACGAAGTGACCGATACGGCGTTGGTAGCCAAAGAGGACGTGGTAGGCAAGGCCGTTTTCTGTATTCCCTTTTTGGGGTATCTGGCAGCCTTCATCCAACAACCGCCCGGCTTGTACGTAGCGATTGCGGCGGCAGTATTGATGATTGTTCTGGTGTTCCTTTCGGATGCCTTGCAAGAAGAAAATGCAAAAGGAGAAAAGAGTAATGAAGAATAAGAAGACATGGCTGATTACCATTTGCACGGCTGTGCTTTTGATGGCCGTAACGGTGGGCACACTGGCCTTTTTGACCGATCGGGATGAGGTTAAGAATACCTTTACGGTTGGCGACGTACAGATCAAGCTGGACGAGACAAAGGTGGAGAACGGCGTGGCAACAAATGAGCGTACGACCGACGGTAACAACTATCATCTGATCCCCGGCAAGACCTATGTGAAGGATCCGACCGTGACGGTACTTCAGGGGAGCGAGGAAGCGTACGTGCGTATGCTGGTTACGGTGAGCAACCGTGCCGCTCTGGATGAAATTTTCGAAACACATGAGTTAGCCCTAACCGACATTTTCAAAAATTTTGATGCGGCATGGGTGCTGACCGACACCGATCGTTCCGGTGCGGATACGATTGTATATGAGTTCCGCTATGAAACAACGGTGACGGCTAAGGATGCCGAGGCAAAACTGCCGGCGCTCTTTACCGAGATTGCCGTTCCGGGTGAGGTTACCCGTGATGAGATGCAGAGTATTGCCGGATTGTCCATTACGGTTGTGGGCGAGGCGATACAGGCAGAAACCTTTGACAGCGCAGATGCCGCATGGGCTGCTTTTGATAAGCAGGTAAATCAGTAATCCAAGGGGAGAAAAATCATGGCAAAGCATGCAGTACAAACAAAAAAACTTTCGAAAAAGGGTTTGATTGCCATTCTGGCGGCCGCCGTTATGCTGACGGGTATGATCGGCGGTACGATTGCTTGGTTGATTGCGCAGACCGAATCGGTGGTTAACACCTTCACCTACGGCGATATCAACATTAAGCTGGAAGAAACCGATACCAACGACGGCGATAACAATGCCAACACCAACGAATACAAGATGATGTCCGGACAGGACATTACCAAGGATCCCGTTCTTACGGTAATCAAGGGGAGCGAGGATTGCTATCTGTTTGTGAAACTGGACAAATCGACCGATGCGAAATTTGATGATTTCATGACCTTTGAGGTGGCTGACGGCTGGACGGCGCTGGACAACGTGGCCGGCGTATACTACCGTGAGGTGGCGGCGGCTGACGTGGCGGATGCCGATAAGGCCTTTGGCGTGATCAAGGATAATACCGTTTCGGTAGAGGAGACGGTGACTAAGGGTATGCTCAATGCGTTGAGCGATACTACCTTCCCGAAACTGACGGTGACCGGCTATGCGGTGCAGAAGTCCGGCATGAGCAGTGCGGCGGATGCCTGGGCCGTTGTGGAGTAACAGGAGAATCCGTTAGCGAATTACTATTATGGCAAATATCGTGCTCGGCCTGTGTGCCGTTTTGGTTGGTGGGTTGGTTCTTGTTGATACGGCGATGAAGGTGAATACATACCTTCGGCAGCGGCAATTTATCGACACAGAGATCCGCCGAACCGAGGGGGAGGAGCAGAAGAAATGGAAACGCCGTCGGCGTAGGCTATGGCGCATCTTCCTTCCTCGATTATAACTTTGTTTTCCTCAATTATTTCCTCTCGCGCCGTTCCATCCCTTCGGGGGTGGGCGGCCATCCAAGGGCATGAGAGGCTTGTGCTCTTGGATGACCGTTTGGCAAACAATCGGGATGAGCCGTACAGATACGGAGGGAAAGCATCTCTATCGGTCAGCCGTATGGGCTTCATTCGGATTTTTAGCAAATATCAATTTTCTAAAAGGAGAAAAACAATGAAAAAAGTATTACTTAGTATTTTGGCTGTGGTTTCGGTTGTGGCGTTGGCGATTACCGGCACGGTTGCGTATTTGCAGTCGGAAGACGAAGACGTTAACGTGATGACGCTTGGTCAGGTTAAGATCGAACAGGTGGAACTGGAGCGCAACGCTAACGACGATCTGGTTGATTTTACTCAGGCTAAGCCTGCGTATCCCGCTGTTGGTGCGGTTGCGTGGGCAGATGAGGGTGTTGAGGTGAACGGTGTTGAGTACAAGGTGTTCTCCGAAGACCTTAAGAACGTTGTTGACAAGATCGTGACGGTGAATAACACTGGCAAGAGCGATGCCTACGTGCGTACGCTGGTGGCTATTGAAGCTCCCGAGGGAGATCCGAATGATCTGATCCACATCAATCATAACGATACCGGCGTTACCATAGAGGCGGCGTTTCATGCCGATATTGAGGGCGTAACGTATTACGTGTTGTCCTTTGTATATAACGAAGCGCTGGTGGCCGGCGCCAAGTCGGCTCCTTCGTTGATGCAGGTGTTCCTGGATTCGAAGACGACCAACGAAGATTGCGCCAAGTTTGGCGATGTATGGGATATTAAGGTGATTTCGCAGGCAGTTCAGACCAATGGCTTCGATGATGCGGCCACGGCCTTGAATACGGCCTTTGGCACGCCCTCTGAGAAGGCGGCTGAGTGGTTTGGCGCTCTTGAAGTTCCGGCTATTGTTGACAATGAGGAAGAACTCCGTGAGGCTATGGCGAGCGGCGGCGAGATCATTCTGGCGAAGGACATCGAGGATTTTGATGCCAATGATACGGTTACGGTTCCTGCCGGTACGTCTGTCAACCTCAATCTGAACGGTCATAAGATTACTGCTACTGCTAATAAAACCGGCAATCAGGAGTTGTTCCTTGTTAAGGGCAATATGACCGTTACGAATGGTACATTAGAGCTCACTGCTGAGAATAATCAGGGTTGGGATTCCATGGCAACCGTATTTGATGTTACGAGCGGCGGTGTGCTGAAGGTGGACGGTGTGACTGCCAACGTTTCCGGTACGGACATGAACTTCTTTGTCCATCTGAACAACTGGGGTTCTGCTACTTTGGAAATGACCAACTGTGATATCACCACTACTTATGTAGCGGTTCGTGCGTTCAACTCCGGTTATGATATGAACACGGTCACGATTAAGGATACCGATTTCCATGACGGTAGAATGTTCTGGGTGCACAACTACACGGCAGAAGGCAAAGATGATTCCACTTTAACTTTGGACATCTATGGCAATAACAACACTTCTGACAATGCAAATCCCGTTCGTTTTGGTTTTAGCAATGCTGTTTACTACGATATCAATGGTAATTTGATTCCTTAACTTTTTTGAAGGAAAACCTGAGTCTGACCCGTCCCCTTCGGGGGATGGGCGGCTATTCAAGAGGAGAATCTATTATGAAGAAAAAAGTATGGCTGATTGCCGTGAGCGCGGTTTTGGTGCTGGCGCTGGCTATTACCGGTACGGTTGCTTATCTGACCGATCGGGATGAGAAGGTGAACGTATTCACCATCGGCAACGTGGACATTGCGTTGGAAGAGGCGTTTGAAGACGGCGCAGCGTTGGTTCCCGGCGTGAACATTGAGAAGACGCCGGTGATCAAGAATACCGGCAAGAACGATGCCTGGGTATGGCTGACCTTCTCGGTTCCGGCTGCGCTGGATAATCTGGTACAGGGCACTGAAGTGGGTTCGGATGCCAATATCATTCATTGGAATCCTACCGGTGCCACTACGGAGGGCTACGTAAACGATACCCGTGTGAACAACGCCATTGCAAGCGGGCTGTTGCCGGCCGGCACGACGGCGGCGGATATTCTGGCCAATAAGCAGACGTGGAACGTGTAAGTCGGAGGCCAAGCGGTC
>JAZKZU010000008.1:0-1560 GCA_045612825.1 Eubacteriales bacterium | reverse complement strand
GGTGGTGTTGGGCTTGCCGGGGGTGGCTTTACTGCTCATTTTGCGGTTGTTTTGACGAAAAATAAAGAAAAATAAATTTTTTGCAAAAACCTATTGATTTTATCGTTTTTCTGTGCTATTATATTTGAGCACGAAAAATTGCGCTGTTAGCTCAGCTGGATAGAGTGACTGGCTACGGACCAGTAGGTCAGGGGTTCGAATCCCTTACAGCGCGCCAAGGAAAAGACGATTGTGAATACAATCGTCTTTTTCAGTTATATTCGCCTTGCGGCGAGTTATATTGCTTTGCAGTTATATTTGGATTAAAGTCCAAGTGATATTTGCTTCGCAAGTTTTGGATGCGAATATAATAAAACTGAAACCGCAGGTTTCAATATCACTTTCGCAATGCGAAAATATAACTTATTAATACGATGAAAAGGAGTCCCCAAATGAAGACGGTATGTATCACGGGCGCAAACAAGGGCATCGGATTTGCCTGCGCCAAGCATTTTTTGGAGAACGGCTATCGGGTCGTGCTGGCGGGTCGCAATCGGGAACGCTTGCAGGATGCGGTGGCTCGGCTGGATAGCAACAGGGCCGCCTATGTATTATGGGACGTGGCGGATATTGCGCAGGCGGCGCCGGCGATTGCGGCAGCCCATGAGAGATTCGGAACTATCGATACCTTTATTAACAACGCCGGCATTGTTACCGATGAGGATATTACGGGCAAGGACTTTCTGGAGAAGACGGAAGAGGCTTGGGATATGACCATGAATACCAACCTCAAAGGGCTTTTCTTTGCCATGCAGGCACAGGCGCGGTACATGATCGGGCATCAGATTGCAGGTCATATTGTGAACGTCTGCTCCGAGATGAGTTTTCGTCCGGCCTACAATGCTTACACCACCAGCAAGTGGGGTGCAAGGGGCTTGACGATGGGGCTGGCCAAGCGGCTGGCCAAGGACGGGATTATCGTTAACGGCATTGCCCCCGGAGAAACGGCAACCGAGATTTTACGTCGGCCCGAGGGGGAGCATAAGGCCATCAACTCGCCCCGTGGCGAGCGTGCCATGCCTGACGAGATGGCACAGGCCATTTATTTCTTGGCCAACAGCAAGAACATCATCGGCGAAGTGCTGGTGTCCGATGGCGGACGGCGGTTGTTCTGAGTTAGCCGAATAAGCCCTTTTTTCGGGGCATGGGGCGGAGAGGCGGAGAGAATCGGACGAAGATGAAGTCATCGCCGATGCGCTCGATGTCGCACCATGGGATCTCATATTCTCCGCACCGCTCAAAGAAGGACTCTTTGGGCCCCGGTACAATAATGGCTACGATTTTTCCCGTGTCGGTTTCAAACATTACGTCGGTCACGCACCCGAGGCGGGAACCGTCGATGAGGTTGATCACCTCTTTTTCGCCGAAATCGCTGATGCGGCAGTTTCTCATCGGCATCACCTCCTATGTCATTGTATGCCGCGTAATAAAAAAATTGAAAAAAATAAAAAAAGGACTTGCTTTTTTAGGGCAAACCCATTATAATAAGCAGGTACGGACGATTAGCTCAGATGGTAGAGC
>JAZKZU010000007.1:0-1634 GCA_045612825.1 Eubacteriales bacterium | reverse complement strand
CACTTGGGAGCGTGGTTGGGACTTTATTAAGCGGGCAGGCACCGTCATCTTCGTGGCCAGCGTGGCCATCTGGATTCTCAATAATCTCACCCTCGGCGGTGTTTCTATTCTCAATCACATCGGCTCGGTGTTGGCGTGGGTCTTCAAACCCCTCGGCTTTGGCTATTGGGAGGCCGCCGTTGCCACCATTCTGGGGCTGATGGCCAAGGAAGAAGTGGTGGGCCTTTTCGGTGCGCTGGGTATGGGCACGGCCGAGCAGGCGCTGGCCACCATCTTTGGCGGCAATCAGCTGGCCGGCTTCTCCTTCCTTACCTTCAACCTGCTGTGCGCTCCCTGCTTTGCGGCCATGGGCGCCATCAAACGGGAAATGAACAACGGAAAATGGACGGCCTTTGCCCTTGGCTATATGTGCGTGTTCGCCTACGCCATATCCCTGATGATCTATCAGTTCGGCTCGTGGTTTAGCGGCACGGGCGACATCATCGGCACCGGCGTAGCGTGTGCGGTAGCCATTGTGATGGGCTATTTCCTCTTCCGCAAAAACAAATACATAAAGAAGGCGTAAATCATGAAACCGATTGACTATGTGATTCTTGGCGTCATCGTGGTTGCCGTAGCGGCCGTGATCCTCCTTCGTATTCGCAATAAAAAAAAGGGCAAAGGCTCCTGTTGTTGCGGTTGCGAGGGGTGCGCCATGAAAGATCAATGCCATAAATAACACAAGAACCCCGTTTGGGGTTCTTGTTTTTCTATACAAATTAGGATATAATGGTAGTTAACATGAGCATTTCTCGGCATTTACGATAGATGGCACGGCTGTCCTGCACCGGCAACGGGTTTTCCCCCCGCCCCATTTCTATGGTAAAACCGGGGCGGTCGTAGGTAGCGCAGAACCAATCCTTGGCACCCCGACAGGCGGCAATCCCCTCGGGGGCGCTTACGGCATAGCCGCACGCCTTGGCAAAAATACGGGCCATCGCACCCGAACCCTTCCCTGCGTGGTAAATCTCCTCGCCTTGGGTATGAAAAGCGAACAGGGCATGGATATCTTCCTTCTCGATAAAGTCCCGCACAGCGCCCGTTTCGGGCTCGGAAAAAGGTTCTTTCCCGCCGTAACGGGTCGGCGACGGGCCAAGAATATGATGCTCCCTCTCCAGAAGTTTGCCCCGTGCGAAATCGGCATCAAAATTATGGTTGAGATCAACACCTCGGGCGTTGGCCTGCCACCGAGAAAAGTCCTCGTTTCCCTCATTGAAAAAGAGCAGCCGAGGCCGATCCTCATTCCTAATACGCCCCTGCGCAATTTCCGCTCCGTCGGGATTGAGCAAGGGGATCATATGTAAGGTGCACTTGGAAAGCGCCTGCCGACAGGAGATGGCGCAAATCTCCCGCTGTGTCAGCAGTTCATAGGCAAAGGCCAGCAGAACATTGCCCGCCACCGTTTCGGCGGCATGCGTCCCGCACAGATAGAGCAAGCGACGCTTGCCCGTCCCTAATGTAAGCACGGGAATCTCCCGCCCCATCACACTTTGCCCGATGATGCGGGACTGCGCCCCGATTTTGACAAGTTGTGCGCACAGTTCTTTGGTATACTCCTCATTTTGTAAGCGGCTATATATCGAATTCATCAGATC
>JAZKZU010000006.1:0-1981 GCA_045612825.1 Eubacteriales bacterium | reverse complement strand
GTATTCCCGTATCATGTTGTCATCGCTCTCCTCGAGCGCCGCCTCAAAGCGACATTCGACAGCCGAGCAGACAGGACCGCTCTCGGTTTCCAATACCCGCTCATGCGGGCCGATCGGTCGCCCGCAAATGCGGCACACCTGATGCACCGGCACGCAGTCGTAGCATCCGTCGCACTCCCGCCCGTCATAGCACAGCATCTTCTCTCACTCCTTTCTTATTGTGTCTATACGGTCATATCTTGTTGCAAAAAAATATGGCGTTGTTTCTTTATGCAACACTATTCTACCATCACGTGTTGCATTTGTCAACACCTTTTTTAAAAAATTTTAATTTTGTTGCAAAACGCATTGTTTCGTGGTATAATGCAATCAAAAGGAGGGGAAGGACATGGAAAAAAGACCGGTCATACCCGAAGAATTTGCAAAAAGACTCACCAATTTATTGGCCGAGCGAGGGGAAACCTGCCGCTCGGTGGGCGATGCCGTACATTTGTCGGCGGGCACGATCAGCCGCTATTGTAATAATTTAATTGATAAGCCGAAGATGGCGGTGGTGCGGATGCTGGCCGAGCATTTTCGGGTTTCATTCGAATGGCTGATGGGGTATGATACGCCCGAAGACCAAGCCACGCAGGCGGGGCTGATGCCGGTGGAACGGCGGCGCATCCCCATGCTGGGTCAGATTGCGGCGGGCCAGCCCATCACGGCCAACGAGGAGCACGATTGCTATGTCGAGGCCGATGCCGAGCGGGCCGATTTCTGCCTGCGTGTCAAGGGCGACAGCATGATCGGCGCTCGCATTTATGACGGCGATATTGTCCTGATCCATGCCCAGCCCGACGTAGAGGACGGGGAGATCGCCGTGGTACTCATCGACGATGAGGCCACCCTCAAACGGGTGTATAAACTGGGCGATCGGGTCGTTTTGCGTGCCGAAAACCCCGCCTATCCCCCCATGGAATTTCATAAGGCCGACGGCAAAACCCTGCGCATCTTAGGCAAGGCCATCGCCTTTCAGGGGAAATTATAATTTACATTCATCATTTCAAACGCTAAGCAGAGAGATCGGGAAATGCGAAATGATAAATGCAAAATGATAAATGAAAAATAAAGGACACTCACTATGCTGAAATATTTAATCTGGGACTGGAATGGAACTTTGTTGGATGATGTGCATTTAAATGTATACATCCTCAATCAACTGCGTCGGCAGGAGGGGTTGCCCGCTCTGTCGGTCACCCGCTACCGCCACGCCTTCGGCTTCCCCATTCGGGATTTCTACGAGCGCATCGGCTTTGACTTCAATAAAACGTCATACGAAACCTTGGCCAAGCGGTACTGGACCCTTTACGAGGAGCTGGTCAAGCAATGCCCGCTCAACAAGGGAGCGCTCTTGGCGCTGGCCTCTCTGCCCTGCAAGCATATCATCCTGTCGGCCTCACCCCTGCCCGCTCTGCAGGCGCAGGTGGCTCAA
Organism: Eubacteriales bacterium; assembly: GCA_045612825.1. Lineage (GTDB taxonomy): Bacteria > Bacillota > Clostridia > Oscillospirales > UMGS1783 > CAKSHC01. Next base: position 507 of record JAZKZU010000006.1, on the reverse strand, counting down.
TTCCCCGAACTGCGCCCGCACATCCACCGCATTCTGGGCACCGACAATACCCTCGGCGCATCCAAAACGGCCTTGGCCGAAAACCTGCGGGACGAGCACCTGTGCGAGCCTAACGAGATGGCCGTCATCGGCGATACCGACCACGACGCCACCACCGCCGCCATCCTCGGCTGCCCCTTCATCCCTTACGCCGGCGGCCACCAGCACAACCACGGCATCACTGACCTGGCCGACCTGCTCTATAAATTCTAAGGATATTGCTCTATGTTAACTTTCAAAAAAGGCTTAAAAGACGGAATACCAATCGCCCTCGGCTACCTTTCGGTATCCTTCACCTTCGGCATGATGTGCGCCAAGGGACAACTTTTGCTGTGGATCACCCAACTGATCTCTATGACTAACTTAACCAGCGCCGGCCAGTTCGCCGGCACCGAGCTGATACTGGCGCAAGGCCTGCTGATGGAGGTCTTTGTCACCACGCTGGTGATCAACCTGCGCTATATGCTC
>JAZKZU010000005.1:0-2422 GCA_045612825.1 Eubacteriales bacterium | reverse complement strand
CCTCATTGATGATACCGACTGCAAGGCCATTACCCATGACCATTCGATTGTAGCGGCCTTGGTGGAACTGGGCGAGATTACGGCCGAGGAAGCCAGAGTTCATCCCCAGCGCAACATCATCACCCGTGCCATCGGCACCGATGATGGCGTGGAGGCTGACCTGTATCCCGTAGATGTAAACGGAAAAATTTTGCTGTTGTGCTCCGATGGCCTGCACGGCTATTTCACCCCCGAGGAACTGGGCGACACTGTTCGCCGACTCAACCCCGAAGAGGCCTGCCGCACTCTGATTGAGGAAGCCTGCAAGCGGGGCGGTCGGGATAATATCACCGTCATTATCATGGATGCAAGGAGTTAAAAAAGATGGATCGTTATACCGGAACAATTTTGAAAGACCGTTTTGTACTGGAAGACATTGTCGGCAGCGGCGGTATGGCCATCGTCTACCGTGCGACCGATCGGGTAACCGGCAATACCGTGGCCGTCAAGATTCTCAAAGAGGAGTTTGTGTCGGATGAACAGTTCCGCCGCCGTTTCCTCAATGAATCCCGTGCCATTTCCATGTTGCGCCATCGCAACATTGTAAGCGTGATCGATTTTGATTTTGAGGGCAACCTGCAATACATCGTCATGGAATATGTGGACGGTATCACCTTAAAGGACTTTATCCGTTCCCAAAAAATCATTCCTGCCAATATCTCCATTAAGATCACCATGCAGATCCTCTCGGCCCTCCAGCACGCCCACGAGCGTGGGGTCATCCATCGGGATATCAAGCCGCAGAACATCATGATTTTAAACGACGGCACGATCAAGGTCATGGACTTCGGCATCGCCCGCATCAATAAGTTTGAAACGGTGACTATGACCGATAAAGCCATCGGCACCGTCTACTACATCTCCCCTGAGCAGGCAAGAGGGGAACACACCGATGAGAGAAGCGACATCTATTCCATCGGTGTCATGCTCTATGAAATGCTCACCGGCGAAATGCCGTTCGACGGCGATACCCCCGTTAACGTGGCCATCAAGCAGATCCAGTCGGCCGCACCCCGTCCCCGCTCGATCAACCGTTCCATTCCCGTTGGGCTGGAGCAGATCGTTATGCGTTCCATGATGAAAACCCCCGATAAGCGCTACGCCAACGCCTTGGATATGATCACCGATCTGAAAAAGGTACTGGCTGATAACGCTACGGTCTTCGACTACGATCTGGAAGAGGATCTTCCCACCGGTGAGGTAACTCCCGCCCCTGAAAAGAAGGAAAAATTCTGGACGAAAAATAATATCATCGCCCTGTTCTCGGGCATTGGCGCAGGCCTTGTTGTAATCGCCCTGATCGTCGTCCTCTTCTTTGCCGGCGGTGGCGGCGGCGGTGCCTCTTCCTCGGCCTCGTCGATTGAAGTGCCTAACCTTGTGGGCAAACTCTACTCGAACGTAGAAAAAGATCCGTCCATCAGCGATCTTACCATTGTCGCACAGGAAGAATATAATGCCGACTATGACGAGGGCTATATCTTTGAGCAGACCATTGCCGGCGGCACGCAGGTGCAGGCAGGTACCGAGGTCATTGTCAAGGTTTCCCTCGGCTCGAAAACCATCACCGTTCCCAATATCGTGGACAGCGAACTGGACAGCGCCATTGCCGCACTCGAAAAGTTAGGCATCGAATATCAGATTATCAAGCAGAAAAACGATGACGTGCAGGAAAACTACGTCATCCGCACCCAGCCCGAAGCCGATGAAAAGATCAGTGAGGGTAAGACCCTGTTTGTCTACGTATCCACCGGCAGCGATACAGTCAAGGTAAAAGTGCCCGCCTGCATCGGTCAGGATAAGAATACGGCCATCATGCTCCTCTCGGCCGCCAACCTTACCTATACGATCATCGACGAGGAATACAGCGACACCTATAAGGCCGGTGTGGTTGTCAACCAGTCCATCCAGGAAGGCACCGAGGTAGAGGAGGGCCGTGAGATCATGCTGATTATCTCCAAAGGCCCCAACCCCAGCGCCAACCCCGACAATGCGGAGGATTAACGGATGGAAGGTTTGGTAACCCGAAGCCTCGGCGGCTTTTATAATGTTACCAGCGGCGGCGTGGTTTACGAAAGTAAGCCACGCGGCCTTTTTCGCAAGGAAAAAACGGTCATCACCGTTGGCGATCGGGTCACTTTCACCCCGCAGGAAAACGATCTGGCGGTGATTGAACACCTACATCCTCGGCGCAATATCTTTGTGCGCCCGCCCATCTCCAACCTTGATCGGCTCTTTATCGTGATTGCCGCCGCCGATCCGGCGCCCGATCTCTTTTTTGCCGATAAGCTCACGGTGATCGCCCACCATGCGCAGGTGGAGCCCATCATCGTAATCAATAAACCGGCTCTGGCCGATGCCTCCGCCGTGGCCACCATCTAAGTCG
>JAZKZU010000004.1:0-2370 GCA_045612825.1 Eubacteriales bacterium | reverse complement strand
ACTATAGGAGGAAAATATCATGGCTTTTACCGCTAAAGATGTTCAGAATTTGTGAGAGAGAACCGGTTGCGGCATGATGGAATGCAAGAAGGCGCTTGTCGCTTCTGGCGGTGATGTTGATAAGGCAATCGAGTTTTTGCGTGAAAAGGGTCTGGCCGCTGTCGCCAAGAAGGCCGGCCGTATCGCCAGCGAAGGCGTTGTGGCTATCTACAACGACGGCAAGGTTGCCGCTATGGTTGAGGTTAACTCCGAGACCGACTTTGTTGCCAAGAATGCCGATTTCGTGGCTTTCTGCAAGGACGTGGCTGAGGTTATTGCTAACACCAATCCTGCTGACGTTGACGATCTGAAGACCAAGGCTATGGCAGGCATGACCGTAGGCGAGGTTCTGCAGGAGAAGGTACTCACCATCGGTGAGAACATCTCCATCCGTCGTTTCTATCGTACCGACCGTCCGGCTGTTGACTATGTTCACGGCGGTGGCAAGATCGGCGTTCTGACCGAGTTCGAGACCGATTGCTGTGCTTGCAACGAAGGCTTCGTTACCGTTGGTAAGGACGTCTGCATGCAGATCACCGCTATGAATCCCCAGTTCCTCAACAAAGAGGCTGTGGATCCTGAAGTTGTGGCTAAGGAAACCGCCATCATCATGGCTCAGATCAAGGAAGATCCTAAGAATGCTTCCAAGCCCGATCAGATCATCGAGAAGATGGCTACCGGTAAGATGGGTAAGTACTTCAAGGAGAACTGCTTGCTCGAGCAGTCCTTTGTTAAGGACGATTCCATGAGCGTTGGCGAGTACGTAGAAAAGGCCGCCAAGGAAATGGGCAAGTCCATGAAGGTTGTTGGCTACGTTCGTTTCGAGAAGGGCGAAGGTCTGGCCAAGAGAGAAGACGATTTTGCTGCCGAAGTTGCCGGCATGGTGAAATAAGTTTTGTCATACAATATGCCTGAGGCACTTTCGCCTCAGGCATTTTATTTGGAGGAACGATGATGAAAGTATTACTCATTAACGGAAGCCCCCGCAAAGAGGGCTGTACCTTTACGGCATTGTGCGAAGTGGCCGCCACCCTCAACGAGTGCGGTATCGACACCGAGATCGTGCAGGGCGGGGCTGTGGGGCAGGATTGCACCGGTTGCGGCGCCTGCCGTACCTATGGCAAATGCGTGTACGATAACGATTTGGTGAATGAACTGGTGGAAAAGGCCAAGACGGCCGACGGGTTTGTGTTCGGCTCGCCCGTCTACTATGCCTCGGCCTCGGGTGCGCTTCGCTGCCTGATGGACCGTTGCTTCTACTCGGGCGGTGCGGCCTTTGCCTATAAGCCGGCGGCGGCCGTGGTGAGCGCCCGTCGCGGCGGTTGCACCAACGCCTTTGACCAGATCAATAAATATTTTACCATTAACAATATGCCGGTTGTGCCCTCCCAGTATTGGAATATGGTGCACGGGGCGCAGGCCGAGGAGGTCAAGCAGGACGAGGAAGGGATGCAGACTATGCGCACCCTTGGTAAAAACATGGCGTGGCTGTTGCGTTGCATTGAAGCGGGCAAGGCGGCGGGGATTGACCGTCCTGCATCCGAAAAGAAGCTGCGCACCAATTTTATACGATGAACTGGCGTCGGTGTCGTGTGGAGGATGTTGAGGCGGTAGCGGCCATTTTGGCGCAGGCGCACGCCTTCATGCGGCAACAGGATTTGCCGCAATGGCAGGGTGAGTACCCCAACGCCGAGGATGTAAGGGCGGATATCGCACAGGGCATCGGCTGGGTACTGGAGGACGGTGGGATCGTGGCCTATGCGGCGGTGCGGCAGGGTGAAGAGCCGACCTACGGGCACATTGAGGGGGCATGGCACAGCGATGCTCCCTATGCCACCTTGCATCGGGTGGCGGTGGCTGAGTACGGCAAGGGCTATGTGGGACAAGTGTTTGCCCATGCTTCGCACATGGCCGATTGGCTGCGGATCGATACCCATGAGCGCAACAAACCCATGCGGCGGGCGATTGAGAAGTTTGGCTTTGCCGAGTGCGGCGTGATTTATGTGGAGGACGGCAGTCCTCGGATCGCCTATGATAAAAGGACAGTGGAATGAACCACTGTCCTTCTTTTAGTCTAGGATGCGACCGTCGGTGGAGATGGTGACGATGCGCCACGGAATGAACTTGCCGCTCTGTTGCAGGGCACGCTTCACGGCGTTTTCCAGCCCGCCGCAGCAGGGGACTTCCATGCGGGTGACGGTTATGCTCTTGATGTTATTGTTGAGCAAAATCTGAGTGAGTTTCTCGGTATAATCACCCTCGTCGAGTTTGGGGCAGCCGATCAGTGTGATGTGGTTGCGCATAAATTCCTGATGAAAATTGCCGTAGGCG
>JAZKZU010000003.1:0-8135 GCA_045612825.1 Eubacteriales bacterium | reverse complement strand
CGCCGTGAGGGGTATGAATTCCAGGTCAGCACCCCCCGTGTCCTGTTCAAGGAGATTGAGGGCAAAAAGTGCGAGCCGTATGAGCATATCATTCTCGACGTGCCCGATCAGTATGTGGGCGCCGTCATTGAGAAACTCGGCAAGCGCAAGGGTGAGATGACGGCCATGTCCCCCAACAACGGCCGCACCCGTGTAGAGTTCAATATCCCCTCCCGTGGCCTGTTCGGCTACCGCAGCGAGTTCATGACCGATACCCACGGCGAAGGCATCATGAACACGATTTTTGATAAGTACGCCCCCTATTCGGGCGAAATCAACCGCCGTGCCAACGGTTCGCTAATCGCCTTTGAAACGGGCGAAGCCGTCACCTACGGCTTGTTTAATGCACAGGAGCGTGGCGCTCTGTATATCACCCCCGGTACACCCGTCTATGCCGGCATGGTGGTTGGCTGTTCGGCCAAAGCCGAGGATATCACCGTTAACGTCTGCAAGAAAAAGCACGTCACCAATATGCGTGCTTCGGGCTCGGACGAAGCCCTTCGTCTGGTTTCTCCCAAGATCATGAGTCTGGAAGAATCGCTCGAATCGCTTAACGAAGATGAAATGCTGGAGGTCACCCCCAAGTCCTTGCGTATCCGCAAGCAGGTGCTCGACCATGCCCAGCGCATGAGAAACATCATGAAATCCCGATAAAGAAAAGCCGCTGAGTGAAAACTCAGCGGCTTTTTGTTATTTGGTAAAGAGAGCTTTGATGCGCTCGATCAGATCTGGCGCCATGTCGATAAGCTTATCGACCGAGGTGGGATTATTGGAGATCTGAAGCATACGGATATCGTCGCCATTGATCACGATAAATCCTACGGGAGCAATGGTAATGCCCGCACCGCTACCTCCGGCGAACGGCTCCTTGGGCTTCTCCTGCTTGGTATTGAGATCGCTGCCGCCCGATACAAAACCGAAGGACACTTTGGAGATCGGGATGATGGTAGCGCCGTCGGGCGTAGACATCGGATCGCCGACGATGGTATTCACATCTACCATTTCTTTAATTTTCTGCATAGTGGAATCCATGATTCCCTGAATCGGATGTTCACTCATTCTATTCACTGTCCTTTCGTTATTTCTTTATGTAGGTTATCCCTTTATTTATAATATATACTATTTTTCTTCAGATTGCAAGGGTAATTCTTGCTGTTGCAAGGTTTCGCCTGCCGCTTCCTCCAGCGGCGCCAGCTCAGGCAGATCGGAAAGCGAAGTAATATTAAAGACACGCAAGAAGTTCACCGTCGTGCCGTACAATAACGGCCGACCGGGGGCATCCATCCGTCCTTTTTCTTCGATCAGTTCCTTTTCTACCAGCGAGTGAATAACCGCCGAGCAATCCACACCACGCACCTGCTCCACATACGCACGGGTAACCGGCTGGTTATAGGCCACCACCGACAACACCTCCATCGCCGCCGGCGACAGCGACGGGTTGCGGCGGTTGTCCAGCAAGGTTTTAACATACTGGGCGTTGACCCCTGCCGTCATCATCTGAAACTTATCGTCATACCGTACAATTTCCAAGCCACGGTTCTGGGAGGCATATTCCTGCGCCAGTTCCAACAACGCCATACGAACGGTCTTGGATTCCTCACCCACGATCTCCGCCAACTGATTGACACTAATGGGATTGCCCGAGGCAAAAAGCAAACTTTCCAAAATGGAAGAAAGATTATTGTTCATTTTCTTTTCTGTCCTTTCGCAATGAAATGCGGGCGGCATCGCCCTCACCGTCTACCCGTATACGCATCTTACTGATCATCTCCAGCACCGCCAAGAAGGTAGCCACCACATCCGAGCGGCTGCCGGATCCCTTAAAGGCATCACTCAGCGTCATTTCCTCGCCCTTAATCAAACGGCGCAGGATGGACACCACACGGGTGGAAATGGAGGTATACACAGTATTGACAATACCCTTGAAATTCGAAATGGGCGGCGGCATACGTCGCTTGACCGTCTGTACCGCATTGGCATAGGCATCGGCCAATTCCTCCACGGTATGACTGCCCTCGTACGGGCCATCGGGCGTGGCTTTGTAGATCATCGGCTCACGCACAGCACGCACACCGCTTTTCTTGAACAATTCAGCCATCTTGCCCGCCGCTTCTTTGTACCGCTTGTACTCCAACAGCATACGAACCAGCTTGTCCCGAGGATCTTCTTCCTCCTCTTCATGGCGGGGCAGAAGCGTCTGCGATTTAATATACATCAGATAGGCGGCCATCACCAGAAATTCGCTGGCCTGTTCCATATCCAGTTGCTCAATCCCATCAATACTCTCCAAGTACTGATCGAGCACCACCGCAATCGGGATATCGTAAATATTGATTTTGTTTTTGGATATCAGTTTAAGCAGCAGATCGAGAGGCCCCTCGAACACTTCCAACCGAAAGGACGGCTTATCCATGGATATCCCCTTTCTTACAGTAATGAGGCAATCCCCTTATAGAGCAGATCGCCCAAGGCAACAAACGTATAGTCAATACCCAACATCAACCCCTTGGCCAAAAACTGGATTACGGGATTGAGAATATTGAGCAGCATCAACACAACCAAAATAATAAAGAACACCCGCTCATAACGGAGCATCTTATAATAAATCTTGTTGGGCAGGAACAGCGCCAGAACACGGGATCCGTCCAACGGCGTAATCGGCAACAGGTTAAATACGCACAACACGCAATTTAACTGCACGGCGATCACAAGTAATTGATAAAAATAACCGCCGTAGGGCAATACAGGATAAAGCACACCCAGCAGGAAGCCCCAGATACAGGCCATAATCAGATTGCTCATCGGTCCGGCCAAGGCCACCAACGCACTCCCCCGCTTGGGATTCTTAAAATTGAGCACCGCCACCGGCACCGGCTTACCCCAGCCAAACCCAAACAACAGCATACACAAACTGCCGATCGGATCGAGATGCCGCAAGGGATTGAGCGACACACGGCCGGCCATAGCCGCCGTCGGGTCACCCAGCTTCTGCGCCGTCTTGGCGTGAGCAAACTCATGCACCGTGATCGAGATAATCAGCAGCGGCGCATAGTAGATCAAATCGTATAAAATGCTTATCAGATAATTACGTATCCATTCCATCATGATTCACCATTATAAATTATATCCTATCTTTCTCAGAATTGCAACCGCCAAGCAGGGATATATTTTTATATTTTTTAACATTTTTGTATACAATTATGCCTAATATCTGTTATAATAGAAGTAATGTCTATATGGGAGTGACGAAAATGATCGAAGTTTCTCATTTAACCAAACGATACGGCAAACATCTGGCCGTCAATGATCTGTCCTTTACCGTCGAGTCGGGACAGATTTTAGGTCTGCTCGGCCCTAACGGTGCAGGCAAGTCCACCACCATGAATATTCTGACCGGCTACCTGTCTTCCACCGAAGGGCAGGTCTTAATCGGCGGAGTCGATATCCTTTCCGACCCGATCGCCGCCAAGAAAAAGATCGGCTACCTGCCCGAACTCCCCCCCTTGTATATGGAAATGACGGTGCAGGAATACCTGTCCTTTGTCTGCGATCTCAAGGGTGTCAAAACCTACAAGGCCAACCAAATCAACGAAGTGTGCGAGCACGTGCGTATTACCCATGTGCGTGACCGCCTGATCAAAAACCTCTCTAAAGGCTACCGCCAGCGTGTCGGCTTGGCGCAGGCATTGATCAACAATCCCGAACTGATTGTGCTGGACGAGCCCACCGTCGGCCTCGACCCCAAGGAGATTATCGAAATCTGCAACCTCATCCGCATGATCGGCAAAACCCATACCGTCATCTTCTCCTCGCATATCCTCTCCGAGGTGCAGAGCGTTTGCGATCGTATCGTGGTCATCAACAAAGGCAACCTGATCGCCAACGATACCCCCGAAAATCTCTATAAATCCCTCTCCCAATCCCATCATCTGTTCGTGCGAGTCATGGGACAGGTCGAGGAAATCATCCCCGCCCTGCAGCAGGTCAAGGGCATCGTAGCGGTAACCCGTCTGGATCAGAAAGAGCCCGACACCTGCGACCTGAACCTGGAAACCGACGGCGTGACCGACGTGCGTGCCGACATCTTCCGCACACTGGCCCGCATGGATCGGCCGCTATTATCGTTGCGCAGCAGTGAAATGTCCTTGGAAGATATCTTCCTGGAACTGACACGGGAAAGCGAGGTGTAAGCCGTGTTTGCCATTTATAAAAGAGAGCTCAAGTCCTATTTCCTCACAGCCATGGGCTATGTGTTCCTCACCATTTTCATGTTCATTTTGGGCATCCTGTTCTATTTTAATAACGTGACCCAAAACTCGGCCGACCTGCAGAGCTATTATCAGGCCGTCGACCCCTTGTACCTGATCATCTTTACCGTTATTTTAACCATGCGCCTGATGACCGACGATAAGCGCAACCGCACCGAGGTTCTGTTGTTAACCGCCCCCGTTTCGGCAGGCAGTATCGTCATGGGCAAGTTCCTGGCCGCCTTCTCAGTCTACGGCATGGCGGTGTTATCCACCATTATTTACGCCATCTACACCCTGATCTTTTCTTCGATCAGCCTTTCGGTCGTGGTCGGCGGCATGATCGGGTTGCTATTGTACGGTGCGCTGTTCATCGCCATCGGCACCTTCATTTCCTCGCTTACCGACAGTCAGGTCGTGGCCGCTATCGCCACCTTCTGTTCGCTGTTCTTCCTGTATATCGCCGAAAGCTTTATTTCCTTTATCCCCAATACAGCCGTAACCAACGTCCTCTACTGGCTGGCTCTTGACAGTAAATACAATCAGATCTCGCAAGGCCTGCTCAGCATCGGACACTTGGTCTATTTCTTAAGTCTGACGGCACTGTTCCTTTTCCTCACCATTCGCGTGGTTGAGAAAAAGAGATGGGCGTAAAGGAGGGTTTTATTATGAAATTTCCAACATTGAAAACCTCATCCAAGTACAAGCTCACCTCTTGGATCTATATTGCCATTGTAGCCGTTATTCTCATCGTTATCAATATTGCGGCCAACCTCTTCCCCGCCCAGATCGACTTTACGGCGAAAAAGACCTTCTCCTTGACGGGCGAGTGCAAGGCCATGCTCGACACGGTCAAGATGCCCGTCGAGATCGTCGTCTGCCGAGACCGTATCAACTTTTCGCAAAATATTTACGTGGCCAATATCGCCAAAACGGTGGAAAACATGGCCGAATATTCCGAGTATATTGATGCCACCTTCATGAGCGTAGACAAGAACCCCTCCCTCAAGGAGCAGTACCCCACCGCCTCCCTCTCCACCTCGAACATCATTGTCCGTCTTAAGGACGATCCCACCCATTGCCGCATCGTCAGCATGGAAAATATGTTCGAAACGGATGACAGCGGTAAGTCCATTACCGAATCCAAGGTGGAATATACCTTAGCCAACGCCATCGACTATGTGATTCGCACCGATTTCCCCGTTCTCTACTATACCACCAATCACATGGAAGATACCCCCGGCGGCTTTATCCAGTTGTTGACGGGAAATAACTACACCGTAAAACCCATCAATCTGATTGCCAACGATATCCCCGCCGATGCCGACTATCTCTTTCTGTTCAATCCCAAAACCGATTTCTCGGGCTTGGAAATCAACAAGATCGAATCCTTTTTAAGCAACGGCGAACAGTACGGCAAAAACCTCTTCGCCTTCATGTCCCCCGAGCAGACCAAACTGCCCAATCTCGAAAAATTCTTCGGTGAGTGGGGATTGGCTATGGGCGACGGGTATCTGTATAACACCAGCTATTCTACCGACAGCCAGTACAATTCCATGATGCTGGCCTACGGCGATATTGATGCCGCCGGCACTCTCTATAACTCCGTCAGCATCCTGAGCGAACAGGTGCGTCCGGTGCAGACCCTGTTCAGCTCCCGTGACTATTCCAGTACCACCTCCCTGCTCAACGCTATGCCCTATACCCAGCAGGTCGTGGAAATGACCCATGCCAAAAATCCGCAAAATGACCCGTCCTATTCCGGCTCGGTCATGGCCATGGGCACTCGCTATGTCAAGAGCAACAATGTCCAGTCCCATGTAGTTGTCAGCGGTTCTTATAAGCTGATCGACGACCTCTATCTCGACTCGGCATTGGGCAACGCCGCTTATATGGCACAGGTCATAAACTATCTGGATGCCGACAGTTCCAAACTCTTCATCTTCCCCAAGAATATGGAAGTATCCCTGCTCGACTTCCCCGATAACTCAGCCAAGGTTGCCGCCCTTGTCATTTTCGCCATCGTCATTCCCTTGGTACTGGCGGCCGTCGGCACCTATGTCTTTATTCGTCGGAGGAACAAATAATGCAAACCAAACGCATCCTGATCGCCGGCGTTGTGCTGATCTTGGTGGTGGTCGCCACCATCATCGCCGTCGGCCTCATGCCTCGTGACGAGGATAACAACATCGTATCCCCCGCTTGGGTCGTTGCGGTGGAAGAACAAAAGGTAGCCAAGCTTGAGGTCACCAACCCCAGCGGCAGCTTTACCGCCACCTTCCACAACGGCGTAACCGTGGAAGGGCTGGAGGGCTATCCCTTAAGCGATAAGGTAAACACCAATCTGCGTGCCGCCGCGGGCTCGGTCAAGGCCTACGATACCGTGGAACGCTCGGTCAAAGAACCCGCCAAATACGGCTTTTCTTCGCCGACCGCTACCGCCACCGTGACCGACACGGACGGTAAGCAGTTCCATATTACGGTCGGTAGCGAAATGCCCAACGGCACCGCCTACTACGTCATGAACGATAGCACCAATCACGTCTATGCCGTGGAAGCCGACTATCTGTTTTACGTGCTGGCCGACAAGGAAAGCCTGCTGAGCAAACAGATTACCTCCATGGCTGCCGATACCGCCTATATGGTCGATTACGTCAAGATCACCAAAAACGGTCAGCCCTACCTGCACGTGGTTTCCATGGAAGACGATGAGCCCGTCCATTACAACAGCAATCACCTGTACAAGATGATCCACCCGTACCAAGGCCTTGGTCGGGATGTTAATATCGTTTCCTATCTGGAAACCGCAGGCAACCTCACCGCTACCACCATCAAACATCTGGGGATTGACGATTCGGCCTTAGCCGAATATGGCCTGAGCCATCCGCCCATCGTGGTCGAGTACAGCTATAAAGGACAGGTTACCCGCCTGTATTGCAGTGAACCAGTCGACGGTTTTTGCAATGTCTATGCGGAAAACGGCAACATTATCTATTCCTTCTTGGCGCAGAAACTCAAGCTGATGTCCTTTGATGCCCTCGATTTTATAACCCCCTATCAATTTGAACGGGATATCAACGATGTCGAGCGCATCTTCATCCAAACCAGGGACGAAAGTTATACCTACCACGTCAAGGTCGAAAACGGCCAAACCAGCGCCACGCTGGATCATACCACCCTCAACAGCGACGCTTTTGAACGGTTCTATGACCTGCTCACCACCTCGGAACTCATTGGCGTGGCCGAGAAACCGTCGGGCAGCCCCACCCTCACCATGACCTTCCGCTATCACGCCGCAACCGGCATGAAAAACGATACCGTGTCCTTCACCTATATCGATGAGCGCACCTACTTCATTGAGGTCAACGGCCAAGGAAACTTCTATGTATCCTCCCTGTACGTCGATAAGGTGCTCGAATGTATCCCCAAACTGAATAGCGGACAGGACTTCAACATCAAATACTAAAAAATAAGTACTCCTTTTGGAGTACTTATTTTGCTATATAGATATGTCTTGTCCCTTGATCCATGCCCTGCCACATCACCGTACGGAACCCCGCCGTGCGAAGAAGGGAACGAATCTGCTCATCCCGATACATCCGCTCGAAAATAATATCGGTCTTACGCTCATATTGCTCTCCCTTTTGCGTAAACACATCCACCGTAAAGCGGCAGATCTCCCGCTTCTCATCGTAATCGTTCTCCCAGGCGGCAAAAGCACCTGTTTCACGGAAAATATAACCGTTATCGCCGTAAACCTCCCGAAATTTCTTCTCGGTATTGATATCAAAAACCAGCACACCGCCCCGCCGCAACAACCGTTGGGCGGCACAGAACGTGTCCAGCAAT
>JAZKZU010000002.1:0-2877 GCA_045612825.1 Eubacteriales bacterium | reverse complement strand
AAACCCAATACCGATTCCATTTTCTCGTTCATCAGCGTAGCCCCCAGCGGCAGACCGCCCGCCAAGCCCTTGGCGGTGGATACCACATCGGGAGCAATGCCGTAGTTCATATAGGAATAGAGAGCGCCCGAACGGCCGTTGCCGCTCTGCACCTCGTCGATCATCAGCACGATGTCGTCCTTTTTACACAACTCGGCTACGCCCTTGACATAGTCTTGATCAAGCGCACGCACGCCGCCCTCGCCCTGCACACATTCCATGAGGATGCCTGCCACCTTGTGGCTGTGGATAGCGACCTTGAGGGTATACAGGTCATTGGCGGGGACGTGTAAAAACCCATTGGTCAGCGGCTGGAACAGTTTATGGAAATGGTCCTGACCGGTGGCGGCCAGCGTGGTTAAGGTGCGGCCGTGGAAGCTCTGTTCGAGCGTGATGATGTTGTAATATTCGGGACCTTTGCGCTCGGCGGCGTATTTGCGGGCCAGTTTGATGGCGCACTCGTTGGCTTCGGCACCCGAGTTGCTGAAAAAGACCTTGCTCATACCGGTGCGCCGGCACAGATGCTCGGCCAAGCGTGCGCAGGGGTGGGTATAGTAGAGGTTGGAGGTGTGGCTGATCCGATCGAGCTGATCGGTTACGGCCGCTTTCCAGCCCTCGTCGCCGTGGCCCAGCGCCGTGACGCCGATGCCCGAGCCCATATCGATATATTCTTTGCCCGTTTCATCGTAGACCAGCGAACCTTTGCCCGACACGATCTCCAGATCGAAGCGTTTATAGGTGTTGGCTACGTATTGTTTATCAATCTGTTTCATTTTGTCACCATCGTACCGGCGCCTTCGTCGGTCAGCAATTCCATCAGGATCGAGTGGGGGACACGGCCGTCCATAATAATGACCGAGTGCACGCCCTTGTGTACCGCTTCGATGCAGCAATCCACTTTGGGGATCATGCCGCCCGAGATGATGCCCTGCTCTTGCAGGTGCTCGGCCTCGTCCAGCGTGATTTTGGGAATAAGGGTAGAGGGATCGTCCTTGTCCTTGAGGATGCCGGCGATATCGGTCATCATAATCAGACGCTCGGCGCCAAGAGCCCCCGCAATGAAGGCGGCGGCGGTATCGCCGTTGATGTTATAGGCATTGCCGTCCTTATCGCAACCGATGGTGGAAATGACGGGGATGTAGCCCTTCTCCAGCAGGTCGAACACTGGCTGGATGTTGACGTTGGTGATCTGGCCGACATAGCCCAGCTTCTCGTTCTTGACCTTGGCTTCGATGAGCCGACCGTCCATGCCTGAAATGCCCATGGCACGCCCGCCCTTCATTTCCAAAAGGTTTACAAGGGTTTTGTTGACCTTACCGGCCAAGACCATTTGGACGATATCGACCGTTTCCTTATCGGTGACACGCAGGCCGTCGACAAACTCGGGCTTCTTGCCCAGTTTGTCCATCAGTTCATTGATTTCAGGACCGCCGCCGTGCACCAGCACGATCTTGACCCCGATCAGCCACAGCAGGACAATATCTTCCATGACCTGCTGTTTGAGGTGTTCATTGATCATGGCGTTGCCGCCGTATTTGACAACGACGATCTGGCCGGTATAGCGTTTGATGTGCGGCAGGGCTTGGGTGAGGACCTCGGCCCGCTCGGCATTGGAAAACTCGTTCATCAGGTTCTGTAATCTCCGTTTATTTTTACATAGTCATAGGTCAGATCGCAACCCCAAGCGGTGGCGCTGTACTCGCCGCTATCGAGCGTGACCAGAATTTCAATCTCTTTTTCCAGCAGGATTTCTTTGGCCTTCTCTTCCGAGAACTCGACGCCTGCGCCGTTGCGGCAGACTTCGATGGTGCCCTTATTGCTACGGAAGCAGACGCCGACCTTGTTGACATCGACATCGGCGCCCGAATAGCCGATGGCGCACAGAACACGCCCCCAGTTGGCATCGGCGCCGAACATGGCCGCTTTGAGTAGGGAGGAGCAGATGACCGATTTGGCTACCGTTTTGGCGGTGGCTTCGTCAGATGCGCCCGTGACTTTGCACTCTAACAGTTTGGTAGCGCCCTCGCCGTCGCCCGCAATGGTGCGGCACAGATAGACGGTTACTGAGTTAAGCGCTTGGCAGAAGGCGGCAAAATCGTCGCCCTCACGATCGATCACGGGGTTTTCGGCCAGACCGTTGGCCAGAACCGTTACCATATCGTTGGTAGAGGTATCGCCGTCGACAGAGAGCATATTAAAAGTATTGGTAATATCGTGAGAAAGTGCCTGCCCAAGCATGGCGGGGGTGATGGCAACGTCGCTGGTGATAAAGACCAGCATGGTGGCCATGTTGGGATGGATCATGCCGCTGCCCTTGGCGATGCCGCCGATGCGGCAGATCTTGCCATCTACTTCAAACTCCACCGCCACTTCCTTCATAACGGTATCGGTGGTCATGATGGCCTCTGCTGCTGCCTTACCACCATCCACAGAAATCATGTTAAAAGTATTGGCGATGTCACCGGACAGAGCTTTCTGCAGCATATCGGGGGCGATGGCGCAGTCCGTAGTCAGGAACACCAGCATGGTGGCCATGTTGGGATGGATCATGCCGCTGCCCTTGGCAATGCCGCCGATGTGGCAGGTTTTGCCGTCCAGCTGGAACTCTACAGCCACTTCCTTCATAACGGTATCGGTGGTCATGATGGCTTCCGCAGCAGCCTTGCCGCCGCCCATGGAAAGGCCGGCTGCCAGTTCGGTCATACCTGCGGCAATGGGGTCAATGGACAGAGGCTGGCCGATGACACCTGTGGAAGCCACGATTACATCGGAGGCAGCGATGTTCAGCTCCTTGGCAACCAGATCAGACATCGCCTCGGCAATTTCAATGCCGTTGGC
>JAZKZU010000001.1:0-4927 GCA_045612825.1 Eubacteriales bacterium | reverse complement strand
CAACGAAGACCCGATAAACGTAATCGATATATTTTTGCACGACGGTAAGAAGCGCATCCTTGCCCGTGCCCTTATGATAGGCAATCGCCGCCTCAATCAGGTGGCCGAGGCAGTACAACTCGTGAAGCCGACGGTCGCTATAAATTTTATCGAGGGCAACACTCTGGAAGAAGGAATTGAAGTATCCATCCTCTCTCTGGTTGGACACCATATCCTGCACCATCTCATCCACCCGTGCTTCCCACTCGGGCACCGACTGTTGCTGAGCCAGATAGCCAACGCCTTCAATCCACTTGGCTACATCCGAATCCCAAAAAAAATGCGGCTTATTTTCCTGCCCCTCCTGCCAGTTGCATTTGAGCGCATCAAAACGACCGGTTTCCTTGAACCGATCATACACCGCACCAACGGTAACCTTGCGGTTTAAGTCGTAATAATATTTCCAAAACCCACCCTGAAGGACGGTTTGGGTAAAATCTGCATTCCTCATAGTCAATGTTCTCCACTCATTATATATTTCTTAAAATCATACATGTTTATGTATATCATACCTATTTCCGAATTTCAATTGCCATATTCACCCACTTTCATTGCCAATATCACCCTATTAACCGATTCGTATGATCTTTGCATCATTCATGCCAAAACTGCCGACAAATTTTCTTGAAACTGCGACAAGTTATCCTATATAATAAACATGATAATTAGCACATGGAGGCGATTCCCATGATCAAGATTGGATTGATCGGTGCAGGAACGATTTCCAAACGCCACCTGAGCGCCTACGCCAAGAACCCGTATGCGCAGGTTGTTGCCATTGCGGATCTGAACGAAGCATTGGCCAAGGAGCGTGCGGAGGAGTTCGGTATCGAACAGTATTATACCGACTATAAGAAGATTTTAGACGATCCGCAGATTGATGCGGTCAGCATCGTCACCCCCACCTTCACCCACAGCAATCTGGCCATTGAAGCCATGCAGGCCGGCAAGCACGTATTGTGCGAGAAGCCCCCTGCCCGTACGGTAGCGGAAACCGAGCGTGCCGTACAGGTTGCCAAGGAAACGGGCAAGCTGCTGATGTACGCCTTTGTCTGCCGCTTCATGCCCCCCACTACCTTCTTGAAGGATTATATTGATGCCGGCAACTTAGGCCCCATTTATCATGCCGATATCCTGCGGTTGGTTCGCTACAGCGTTCTTCACGGCTGGTTTACCGATAAGGAGAAGTCGGGCGGTGGCATTCTGATCGACGGAGCGATTCATCAGATCGACCAAGTGATGTATCTGATGGGCTATCCCAAGGTAAAGGAAGTGCTCGGCTTTACCACCACCATCAATAACGATCTGGCCGGCAAGATTAAGGGCATAAATGCTACCTACGTTTCGTCCGACGTCAATCGTTACGAGCGCAACATTGAAAGCATGGCCAGCGGCTATGTCACCTTGGATAACGGTGCGGTGATCACCATTAAGGCCGGAAGCATCTGTTACGGCGTCACCAAAGGTGTTTCCCTTGAGCTGACGGGCAAGGATGGCGGCGCTAAGTTAGAGGGATTAGGTGGAAATGATCTGACCTTGTTGTCCAACATTCAGGATCACATGGTCGAGACCAAGCCGGTTATCGGCACTGAGCCGATTGCCTTTGAAGAACAGATCAATCATTTTGTTGATTGTTGTGTCAACGGCACCCCCTGCATCTGCCAAGGCGAGCAGGCGATTGAATTAATGAAGATCATTGAAGGCATTTACCGTTCTGCTTCTGAGGGACGGTCGGTGCGCTATGATACAGAAAAATAAAGGAGAATCCCTATGAGAAAAGCAAATTTTTTAGGACATGACATTACCCGACTGATCGTCGGCGATAACCCCTTTACGGGACACTCGTATATCGAACACATCATTACCGGCAAGGAGATGTCGGAATATTACGATTCCAAGCGCTGGTATGAAACCCTGTTCCAGATCGAGGAAGCGGGCTACAACTGCATGATCCCCGTTGCCCATCCCTTTACCCTGCAGATTCTGCGTGAGTACCGTCGTGACGGCGGCAAGATGAATTTCATCTTCCAGCCCTACGTTCCGATGAATCAGGCCGTTTCGATGCGTGAAATGATGGAGATTGAGCCGATCGGTATTTACCATCAGGGCACGATGACCGACTTTAAGTATGAGAACGACCGTTGCGATGAAATTTTAGCCCAGATCAAGGAATACCGTTCCATGGGCATCCCCGTAGGCTTGGGCACGCACCGTCCCGATGTGATTGAGAAGGCCGAGAAGGAAGAATGGGGCGTGGACTTTTACATGGCCTGCCTGCAAAACGCCCGCCGTGGCCGTGAGGGTGAAACCAGCGGATTCCTGAGCGGTAAGCCCAAGGTGCATCTCAAGTTCTATCCGGAAGATCGTCCCATCATGCTGGATCTGATCTCTAAACTGGAGAAGCCCTGCATCGCCTTTAAGATTTTCGCCGGCGGTCAGGCGCTCATGGAGGAGAATCCGGAGAAGCTCAAGGAGAATATCCGCGGTATTTACCGTGAAGTGTTCTCCAAGATCAAGCCGAACGATATCGCCGCCATCGGCGTTTTCAACAAGTACAAGGATCAGCTTAAAGAGGATGCCGACTTGTTTGAAGAAGCCATGCAATCTATGGAAAAATAAAAAAATTCCCTTGGGAGTAATCCCAAGGGAGTTTTTTACTTCTTTTCCATCTTTTTCTTTCGGTATTCACTCGGCGTAATGCCGGTTATCTTCTTATAGGTATTGTTAAAGGTTCGGACACTTTGGAAGCCGCTGTTCAAGGCCGCTTCGGTAATGCTGCGCCCCTGCGCCATCATGGCATTGGCCTTTTTGATACGCAGCGAATAGATATAATCATTCAGGCTTATGCCGGCATGCTTGGCAAACAAGGAACTTACCGTGCCCCGATACATGAACAACCGCTCGGCCAGCACGCTGACGTTGATATTTTCCTCAAAATGCTCGCCGATATATTCCAGTATTCGCAGGAATTCCTTTTGATCTTTTGTCAGGTCCTCATTTACCTGTGAGGGGAAATGGCGGGTTAGCAAACAATAAAGCGCCGATACCAGACATTGCTGGAAATAATTGTTCTCGCCATGTTCGGTTCGCTTTTCTTCCTCTATAGCATCCAGCAGGAAATTTATATTTTTCCGCAGGTCCGGAATCTGATCCTGCTCCTCCCGTGTAATATGTATCTGGCATTTTTTGATGGGGATTCCCGATTCCATCAGCACCTTGAGCGAAAATTGCATAATACGCAGGTAGGCGGATTCCGTCGCCGCCTGAAACTGATGCACCACATTCTCACCGATGGCAATAATGTCACCCTCCTTGGCGCGCATGATGACACCGTTGACGCAAATATCCATCTCATTTTCTAATATCTGACAAATCTCAAAATTGTGATGCCAATGAAACAACGACTTCTTTGCTCGGAACACACCCTTGCGGGCATTCATTTTAATGTTATGTTCTTCCTTCTTAATTTCCACGGTATCACCTCGCTTGCGACTTTTATGCCAATTTCATCCTCATTTTTTACAAAAAGATAAAATTTACGCTTATTTTTGCTTCAATTATACCACTTCCCTGCATCATTTTCAAGAAAAAACAGAAAAAATGCGTAATCATATTCAGCAAAATCAAAGCATACACTGTAGCAAAACCCGTTTATGGGGAGGTTTACAGTGAAAGGACAGCCGGAAGACAGGGCGATCGAACTCGCCCATTACATAATCGAGAACGGGGCCACGGTGCGGGCCGCCGCCAAAAGATACGGCATCTCCAAAAGCACGGTACATAAGGATATTACCGAACGGTTACCGAAGATCAGCGTGGCTTTGGCCTCGCAGGTTAAAAAGGTGCTCGATTACAACAAGGCGCAGCGCCATCTGCGGGGCGGTGAGGCCACCAAGCACAAATACGAACTGATCGCTTCGGTAAAAAACAGATAAAGTAGCAGAATATGCTGCTTTTTTCTTGTTATTCCGACGAAAATATGGTATAGTATTGCTGAGGTGATATCATGACGCTTTCCTTAGAACAACTGGCGGCACTGACTCACGGCGTATCCTATACCACCATAGAAAATAACCGCCTGATCCCGCACCGCTTAACGGGTGAGCAGGAAGATTTTTTACGCATGACCGATTCGACTCGCCTGCTTCGTGCCAAATGTCCGGCAGGCGTAACGCTGGAATTTTCTACCGAAAGCACGACCCTTACCCTATCGGCTTTTGTCGGTGCCTATATCGGGCGGTCCCACTACTGCTTTAGTGTGTTTGTTAACGGGGAGCGCATCGGTAGCATAGAGGGAGATATTCCCTTGGCGAATACCATTTTGGTTAAGTCCACTCTTTCGCTTGATAAAGGAAGAAAAGAGATCATCATACAACTGCCCAACCTTGTTTCTTGCGAGTTGGTCGGACTTACCTTAGACGCACCCGCCACTCCCATTCCCGCTCGCTCCACTCGCCTGCTTTTGCTGGGCGATTCGATCACCCAAGGCTACGATTCGGCTCATCCCGAGGACGTATACGCTGTAAGGTTAAGTCGCTTTCTTAATGCTGAGGTGCGAAACCGTTCGATCGCCGGCGAATACTTCCGTCCGACCTACGCCACTTTCCGTGATGAGTTCGAACCGGATATCATTACCGTTGCCTACGGAACCAACGATTGGAGCCATAAGGGACGGGAATTGCCCGACGATGCCGAGAGTTTCTATCGACATCTAAAGGATACTTATCCACAAGCTCGCATCTATGCCCTGCTTCCCTTGTGGCGCAACGATCATGACAGAATCACCGATTTCGGATCGTTAGAGCAACTCAATCCGGCCCTGCGTGAGAAAATTGATAGTATCGGGGGGATATCCGTGATCGATGCCTACGAGGCCATCCCCCATGAG